>DAIOWA010000023.1:0-11820 GCA_036758705.1 Pyrinomonadaceae bacterium
TGGCCGGGCGTACCTTCGAGCAGAACGTTAACGGATTCCAATATTAGCCGCCACGCACTGGCGACGATGATCAAACTGATGAGCGCCGACCCGACCGAGTCCGCCCACACCCACCCGAGCGTCACGATCAGCACACCGGCAACGATCGCCATCACGGACCCGAGCAGGTCGCCGAGCACGTGGAGGAAGGCTCCACGCATATTCAGGTCGTGCTTGTGGTCGGAGTGAAGCAGAAA
The DNA here is from genome assembly GCA_036758705.1 of Pyrinomonadaceae bacterium. Lineage (GTDB taxonomy): Bacteria > Acidobacteriota > Blastocatellia > Pyrinomonadales > Pyrinomonadaceae > OLB17. The sequence continues at coordinate 237 of DAIOWA010000023.1, forward strand.
CGCCGCAATAATGTTGACGACGAGTCCGCCGACCGCGATCAGCGACATTTGCAGTCCCGCGACATTCTGCGGGGCGTTCCAACGTTCGAATGCTTCGACGACGATCCAGATCGACAGCAGCACCAGCGCGATGCCGTTGATGAATGCTGCAAGGATCTCAAGGCGATAATATCCGTAGGTCTTTCGTGACGTGGCCGCTCTTCCGCCGAACCATATCGCCGAGAGCGTGAGCGTCAGAGCCGCGACATCGGTCAGCATATGCCCCGCGTCGGCGATAAGGGCTAGAGAATTGGTAAGCCACCCGCCGATCGCTTCGGCAAGCATATAGGCGAACGTCAAGCCGAGCGCGATCTTTAGACGCGTGGTCCGCTGCGGGGAGATGGTGCCGTGGCTGTGCGAATGTCCGTGTCCCGTGATCGCCTCCTAAAACCTACGCACCACGCGCGAGTTTCGCAGCGAAAGGACGAATCCGGCGCGGTTACCGCGGTCGTCAGTTAGTTCGACCGGAACTTCACCAGCCGAGGACGATACCTGCAGCCTGAACGATCCGTCGTTCGCCGCGAAGACTTGATTGCCTTGCGATTTTACCAACAGCCCGGGCTGCGTGCGGCCAGAAATGATGTACACACTGCCGCCAACAGGATCGACTCCCCAAGCCGAAACGTCGATCGCCGGACTCGAACCACGTCGGACAACCGTGAACTTAGCCTGCGGATTCCACTCGCTGTTCTGACCCGATCTCGCCGTCGATCGGACACGCCAATAATATGTGCCGGGTTGGAGGCCGGCGAGCCTGAATTCGCGAGAGGTCAGCGAACTGCGGTCGGCCAGGATCGCATCCGATGCGAAAGTAGGTGACCGAGAGACCTGAATGTAGTAGCCCGAAATAGGGATGGTGCTTCCCTCTTCCCAAACGAACGTAACTCCCACACCGGCGCCGGAATCGACGAGTTGCGCGCCGTCAGAAGGTTGAACTGGCTTGGGTGCGAGAAGCAGTTGCTCCTTAGATGTGATGCGTCCGTCGTTGACGCTCGCAAACTGGTTTTCGTTGAGCGTGGTCTTCGCACCGCCGACGGTGGTGTCGACGCTGCCGCGCGTAATGCGGATCTCGCCGCCATTGGTTTGTGCGTCGGCGTTAAAGCTCGCATCGGTCTGCGATTTGATCGTCGTTTCCGATTCCGACATCTCGACAACGTTCTTTCCATCCGCCGGAAGTTGGTCAGTACGAACGTTGAGTTGACCATCATCCAGCGAAACGCGAACGTTCGGGCCGCCGAAGATCGAGGAATTGTCTTTGATGATCATCGTACTGTTCGGACGTACGGTCAGAACCGAACCATCGATCATCTGGACGATCGCTTTGCCGTCGGATTGAGTCTGGATAGTGTCGCCCGCGGCGATGAAGGTCTCTTTTGTAACGACTACCGTCTCGCGCGTCGCTGCTCGGATGATGCGTACATCGCCCTCATAGGTAAGGATGCTTGCGGCGGTCTTTGGCTGCGAAATGACGTTCTCTTGCGAGAACCAGTTGTTCCGCATCGCCAGCCAGGCGAAGACGCCGATGATCGCAGAAATAACGAGGAACCCGACAATAGCCGAGATGGTGCTGCGGCGAATCTTCCACCATTCAACGTAGAACTTCTTATATTGAGGTTCGCGCGGTTCCATCAGAAGCTAGATCACACCGGGCTCATCTTCGGAATTGAGTTCGTCTCCTTCATTACCTTCCGCTTGTTCTGATTTCGGGAAGATGAGCGACAGCACGATCGAAGACGCGATCGCGAGGACAACGACGCCAAGCGATACGTTGATCAGCATCTGCCTGATCACTTCGTCGTCAGCCTGAAAGCGGTGAAGCAGATCGGCAAAAACGCCGGTGCTGCCCTCTCCCATCAATAATAGCAGACCTGTAACCACAAGCGGCAGAACCATTTTCACCCCGATGAACGTCAACACGAACGCCAGGCCATACTTGAGAAAATGGAACCGCTCGGCAACGTCGGCGAGCAGGAAATAGAACGTGCGAAGCCCAAGGATCGCGAAGATGTTCGATGTGTAGACGATGAACCGGTCGGTCGTGATCCCGAATATAGCCGGGATCGAATCCACGGCGAAGATAAGATCAGCGACGTTGATAACGATCAGCACCAGCAGCAGCAGCGTGCCCGTTCGGCGGCCATGCTCTTTAACAAAAAAGCGGTCACCTTCGTAATTCTTGGAGATCCGGATGAAGCGGGTTGCCGTTTTAACAAGGAAGCTTTCTTCGGGTTCAAAAGCTTCGTCTTCGCCGAACATACTGATGCCCGTATAAATGAGAAATGCACCCGCGAGATACAGGATCCAGTGAAAGCGTTCAACAAGCTCGACACCCGCGAAGATCATCACAAGGCGCATCACCAAGGCCATGAAGATGCCCCAGAACAGCACACGGTGCTGAAACTTCAAGGGTACCTTGAAGAAATTGAAGATCAGCAGGAAGACAAATAGATTATCGATCGATAGCGAAAGCTCGATCAGGTACCCGGTGAGAAACTCCTTCGACTTGAACGATCCGAACTGCAGGAAAATAAACCCGCCAAACAACAACGCGAGCGATACCCAGACGACGCTCCAAATAACGGTCTCTTTCCGTGACGGTGCGTGCGACTTTCGGTTAACGATACCGATATCGACAAATAGCGCGACCAGAACGACCGCAAAAAACGTTGCCCATACCCAGACGGGATATTCAATAGGTGGCATAAGACAGATAACATCGGCTCGAAACCGGGCCGAACGGCCGTTTCAAACAGAATTAAATATCTTATCCGATTCCGGTGGTGGAAACTATTATGAGGAATCCCTGATCATCCGGACGATCCGCTCTAGCCCATTGGCGTCGGTCTCGGAAAAATCGTTCAGTTTGTCGCTGTCAACGTCGAGTACGCCGAAGGCCTCGCCGTTCGAGTCGAACATCGGGACAACTATCTCGGATCTCGAAGCCGAGCTGCACGCAATGTGACCGGGAAACTCGTCGACGTTTGGCACGATAACGGTCTCGCGGGTGGTATAGGCGTGGCCACAAACACCGCTGCCGAAGTCGATCCGCGTACAGGCAAGCGGCCCCTGAAACGGCCCGAGCACGAGCTGATCCCCGCGTTTCAAATAAAACCCGACCCAGAAAAATCCGAACGCTTCCTTGAGCACAGCGGCGATATTCGCGAGATTTGCGATCAGGTCCGGCTCGTCTGCGATCAGCGCTTCGATCTGCGGGGCGAGTTCGGCGTAGACGGTTCCGCGGTCGGCGGCTTTGGAAAAGGCAATGCTTTCGGCCATGTCTCAATTTTATCCATTGGGAGCGAGCATCTGCAATGGCTATAATTCTCCGCTATGGAAGCCCTTACAAAGATCTCAGCGGTCGCGGTCGGCGGAGCGTTCGGAGCAGTGGCTCGTTATCTGATCAACATCTCACCGCTCACTTCCTTTTTTCAGAATTTTCCGCTTCCGACCTTCGTGATCAACATCACCGGATCTTTTCTCATCGGTTTCCTGCTCGTATTGCTGACTGACCGATTTGAAGTGAGTGAAGCTATCCGAATGGCCGTGCTTATCGGATTCCTCGGAGCATTCACCACGTTCTCTACATTCGAGATGGAGATCTACGGCCTTTCGTCCGAAAGAGAGTACTGGCTGGCACTGCTCTATCTGCTGCTCAGCGTGATAGGTGGATTTGTCGCGGTCGTGGCGGGAGTGCGGCTCGCAAAACTGGTCTAGAACTGCAGCCGGTCGAGATCCTCTGCATCCTCCTCGTCCTCGTCATCTGCTTCGGTTCGTTTGAAGATGAACTCTAGCTTTCCTGCATCGTCCGACGACAGTGTCTCGCCCAATAATTTGGCAGCGATCGAAAGGACGGGATCCAATTTATTTGCCAGAGCAAGTCCGGTCGGGCCGACCGCGTGATCGGGAACGACTCCAACGTGTTCAAGGCGGTTTCCGTCGCTCATGATCAGGTCGGCAACAGTCACATTCATTCCGAAAGGTGTAATGGTTTGATATCCCGGCACACCCCGGTCAATGGCGAGTCCCATACTGTAGCTCGTCATCACGGCCCCGGCGCTAACATCGCCCACGACCTTTCCTCGTTTTTCGATCTGAATAAGCCGCGCGAACACCTCCGACGCCGAAGCCGAATCGCTGTCGATCAGTACGATCAATTCACCCTTGAACTGACGCTCCTTAGCCGGCTTTGCCATACGCGTGCTCGTCTTACCACGTGTCACCATATCCGCGATCTTCACTTCCCGGTCGAAGAAATGTCCCGCCAAATACTCTTCCATTTTTACGTATCCGCCCCGATTGCCGCGCAGATCGAGTATCAGCTTCGAGCCGGTCGCAGCTTCTCTCATCATCTGGTCGATAAACTTCTTTTCCACCACGAACGATCGCAGCTTACATGCCGTAAGAGCCGGAGAGACCTTGGCGCACTTAAACGGGTTCTCGCTGCGCTCCTTTCGGCGCGCGGCAGCCTCCTTTTTACGATCGGCAAATGCCTTTACACTCGCAACGATATTAAGGCTCCGTTCCTTCTCCTCTACGTCAACCACGGTGACGGGCAACACATACACCGGTTCCAACTGATAAATGAAGTAGTTGAGCATCCAGAGGCTCTCACGCGTAATCGGATACTGGCCGATCTTTACGATCTGGTCGCCGACCTTTAGCCCTTGTTTCTCGGCATCGCTCCCTTTCTTAATGTTCGTTAAGTAGCCGTTAGTGCCAACCATTTGCATAGTAAAGCCGTATTCGACACGGTTGGCCCGGCCCGGCGGGAAGAAGCGCGTATGCGAGTCGTTGAATTCGAGCAGGACGGATGCTATCACGCGGAAAATATGAGCATTCGATTCGAGCGTTTTGATCTTTTCGGTCGCCGCCTTGAACCGTTCATCAATATCTATGCCCCTGAAATTCTTATCGTAGTAGTGGGTTTCAAGGACTTCCTTGACCTCTTTCAGTATCCGGAGCCCGCGGCTTCGATTCAAAGACGGGTCTGACTTGCCTTCGACCTCGTCAATTTGCAACTGACCGGTGGTAAACGAGACGAATAGAAAGACGCTGAGCGCCAAAGCAGCAGGTATATGCCGTCGGTAAATCATTGGAAGTTGGTGCTCCTGGGTAGAAAAACTCACCGCGATTATACGTCAAGTCCGAAGCGGAGGATAGAACTTTTTACAACATCGAGCGAACGTTGCGTGCTGTTGAGGCGGCGGCTGACGCGGTCTCTGCCGTTACAGTGATGTGGCCCATTTTCCGGCCTGGTTTTGCATCTGCTTTGCCGTAAAGATGGAGTTTGACGTTAGGATCGGCGAGGGCAGCGGACCAGTTCGGTTCGCCGTTTTGCCAGACATCGCCAAGAAGGTTTGCCATTGCCGCGGGTAGAAAGAATTGGGTCGAGCCGAGCGGCAATCCGCAGACGGCACGTACTTGCTGTTCAAACTGAGACGTTACACATGGGCCAAATGTGAGATGGCCGGAATTGTGCGGACGCGGGGCGATCTCGTTGACGAGCACCTTTCCGTCGGTCGTCAGAAAGAACTCGACACACATCGTCCCGACGTACCCGAACGTATCCGCGATGCTTCGCGTGATCTCGACCGCATCTCGATACACGGCCTCACTCACAAGAGCCGGGGCGAATGAAACGTCGAGAATGTGGTTCGCGTGTTCGTTTTCGATGACGCCGTAATGGGCGAAATTCCCGGACTGATCGCGAGCGCAGACGACCGACACTTCCTTCTCAAACGCAACGAACGCCTCCAGGATCGATTCGCGCCCGTCCATCGCGGCGAAGGCGTCATCGAGATCGGAATGCGCTCGGATCTTAGCCTGGCCCTTGCCGTCGTAACCAAATCCCGCGGTCTTCAACACGGACGGATAGCCAAGAATATCGGCGGCACGATAGAGATCGTCGATCGACTTGATGTGACGGTACGGCGTAACCGGAAAGCCGTTATCGGATAGAAAAGTCTTCTCGCGAAGCCGGTTCTGTGTCGTATGCAGGATCTCGCCTTTCGGATGCACGTCAACAAACTCTGCCGCCGCCTCGACTGTTTTCGACGGTACATTCTCGAATTCGAACGTAACCACGTCGACGCTCCGAGCAAAATCTCGAACGCGATCAAGATCGTCGTAGCTCGCCGCGGTTTCGATGTCGGCGACGTGGCCGGTCGGCGTGTCGGTTTCAGGCGAATAAGTATGGACGCGGTAGCCCATTTTGCGCGCTTCGATGGCGAACATACGCCCGAGCTGGCCGCTGCCGAAAACACCGATAGTTGAATTTGGAAGTATCGTCCGGATCACGCTTCTTCTGAAGGTCGAGAAGCGATAGGTTAACCCGTTTGGTTGTGTTTTGCGAATCTAGCGTGAGTTGGAGTTGGTGAGCTGATCGATCGTCTGCTGAGTTTGCTGCGTACGGTTGGCGTGCTCATTAAGACCGGAACTTGCTCCGACGGCGTTTGCCACTCGTTGTCTTCGCTGCCGATCGGCTTCGGCTCGGGAAAGCCCTGCGTCAGGCTGATTTTTCGGCTGAGCCGCCACTCGATTCACCTCACTCGTGCTCACCCGATTCACCGAAGCCTTCATGCCGGTATAAATGTAGTATCCGGCTGCGGCGATCGCGGTGAAGATCAGCAGTGAAATAAGGGTATTTCGTCGAGGTGGTCTCTCAGAGACAACGCGGTCCGTTGGCCGGTAAAGAAGTTTATGACAGCGGCGGCACTCAACGTCGGTGGAGAAGTTTGAGAGTCCGCAATTTGGGCATTTTACAGCATTCATCCAGGCCTCCTGTGCGGGGAAGTTCCTGTTAGAAGTAAATGCCTAATAACCGGAAGTGTCAATAATTTTTCGCCTATGCCGCACGGCGTTTGGTTTGCTTTTCGTTCAGCCTTTTCTGAACTGCTTCGCCGTTAAGTTCACGCAGCGCATCGGCGGCGATCCAACGAGCGGATTTCGTGTCTTGTTGTTTGATGCGATCGGCGGCAGCTATCGCGAGTGCATTCAGGTCGATACTGCGCTTCCCGATCTGCCGCAAAGCCCAATTCACGGCCTTCTTCACGAAGTTTCGATCATCATCCGCATGTCTTTCGATCAGCGGCAGGAAGGCGGCGAGTTTATCGTCCGCGGCTTTTTTGTCATGCACCGCAAGATACGCGATCAATGAAAATCCCGCACGCATGATGAACTCCTCGTCACGTCCTGCCCACTCAACCGCCATCTCGTAGGCATGCGGAGTGCGGCAGAATAGATATCCGCACGCGCCGTCAACTGTCGCCCAATTATCAAAATCCGTCGCCCACGCATTCATCTGCTCGCGTGTGACCTGCTTCGGATCATCTATCAAAAACGCCACCGCCCGCGCCTCGTAAACGCCCGTCTCCCAAAGTTCAAGCGCCAAGGTATGTCTATCCTTGGCCTTCTTCTTTATTTCCTTCGCGTAACTCTTCAGCACCGGAGCCGGGATCCCAAAGACCTTGCTCGTAACGATCGCAAACCGCTCCATTCCGGCCACGTTCGCCGGTGAGCCAAGAGCGTCGAGCTCGGCAAGAATGTCGGGGACTGTCATGCGATCGAGGCGAGACCTTTACGCTCGATAAGCGAGAGAAGTTTGAGCGATGGTCCAGCCGGACGCTTCTCGCCGCGTTCCCATTGACTGATGGAATCCTTCGTCACGCCAATGTAACGAGCAAAGACCGTTTGGCTAACTTCTTCGCGTTCTCGCAACGCCCGGATCTCGGCGGCGCTGAATTCATGAACCGGCGTGAGACACCCCTCATCAAACTCGCGCATAGTTTGTTTATCGATAACGCCAGCCTTGAACATTCCGGCTGCCGTTTCGTGGATCGCTGCCATTGCTACGCTTTTGTAGGTTTTGTTCTTAGCCATTCAACAGCCTCTTAATTCGTGCCTAACTCAATAAACTATTTCTCCAACTTCGATTTTAGTACGGTTTTCGTCTGCTTCGACCTAAACGAATGGAGCTTCACTCGAAGCTCAGAGCGTGAATTAGCAAGGATCGAGATTGCCAGAAGGGCGGCATTTTTTGCACCGGATTGGCCGATCGCGAGGGTTCCGACCGGGACGCCGGCGGGCATTTGGGCTATGGAGAGAAGCGAGTCGAGCCCTTTGAGAGCTTTGCTTTCGACGGGCACGCCGAGCACCGGCAGGACGGTTTGTGACGCACACATCCCAGGCAAGTGCGCGGCGCCGCCGGCACCGGCGATGATCACCTCGATGCCGCGTTCCTCGGCTGACTTTGCGAACTCGAACAGCAGATCGGGCGTGCGGTGTGCGGACACGATCTTCGACTCGTGCGGCACTTCGAACTCATCGAGCACTAGCGACGCCTGCTCCATCGTGGGCCAGTCGGACTTGCTGCCCATTATGATCGAAACGATCGGGGGTTGTTTCTTCTTTGGAGCCATTTATTTAGTCGGAATCTTGGGGCACCAGCTCTTCATTTGCTCGTCGTAAACTCTGATCACGATACCGCCCATATGCGCTTCGTCAGCCCAGCATTCGATACCGTCGATATAACAGATGTGAGTGTCGCGTTCCTCTTTCGTGTCGGCATACCAAGTAACAAAACCACCAGAGAGCGATTCGTTGCCGAATCCAAGTTTGCGGCCCGCCTCATCTACCGACTTCGCACAGCACTCAAAGCAAACATAGTTGCGGTAGCGAACGTTCGGTTCCACCGCGGCCGAACAGATCGGGCAAAATTGCTCGTTCATTTTGCCAACTCGCCGCGGACCACGGACTCGAACTTGTCCCAGGCATAGATGTTCGATCGCCAGTAGACGATCTCGCCCGTCTTCGAGATCACGATATTTTTCGGGTAACCGTTGAATACGAATTTCTTCAGCTCCGCCTCTGCTCCGGCCGTCTGGATATAGTCGAGCGGTTCATGCTTGGCAAACTTCGCAACCTCGCCGGGCGGATCGTATGTCGCGGCAATGAAAACCACGTCGTCCCGTCCGTCGAATTTCGCTTTGAAGGTATTCAACTTCGGCTTCAAGGCACGACATACTGGACAGCCGATAAACCAAAAGTTGAGCACGACAACTTTCCCGCGAAGCGCAGTCGATGAAACCGTCTCGCCGTCGATCGTTCTCAGCGTATATTCCGGAGCCTTCGCTCCCTCCTGCGGGATCTTCTGCAGCCGAAACTCGACCGTCCCATCGTCGAGCGTCTTCATCAACGTCCGGTCCGGATACTGCGAATTCGCGATGCGGATATCGACAAACTCATTGTTGGAGATCAGGTTACCGTCGGAATCGTAAAAAAGCGTTTTAGCGATCGGCGCCTTTGTTTGCGCAAAGGCGCCGATCGCCGCAAGGCAAACGACAATTCCCGATGTGATCAGCTTCCGCACGTATATTGTTCAACTTAAAAGACTTTGTGTCCGAACGCAACAATTGTCGCGTCTTACTTGTAAAGAAGATATTTCTTCCGCATCTCGCGAAATGCCTTCAGCCCCGTCCGCCATGTCGCTCTGATCTCGTCCTCGCTCTTCCCGGCGGCTATCTGTTCCTTAAACTCGCGCGTTCCCGCAAGGAAATCGATGTTATTGATCTGGTTGCTCAAGCTGCGGTCGAAGAAATTCTTCTTGTCGGGATAAGCGTTGTAAAGATCGATCATCCACTTGATGTTCAGCTTCCCCGATCGCCGCAGTTCCCTCGTGTCGTAGTTTCGAAGATCCAGTCCGTAGACCACTTCATCCTTAAACAACGGAGTCTCCGCCATTCCGGGAATGCCCTTCGGCGTGTACGAAAATTGGTAAATTCCCTTATAGAGCGGACTGCCGAACACGGTAAACGGAAACATCGTTCCACGTCCGTGATTTAGACGCGTACCTTCGAACAGGCACGTCGACGGGTAGAGGATAATGCTCTGCTGCGTGTTCAGGTTCGGCGATGGCTTGACCGGCAGCACGTACTCCATATCGCGCTTGTATCCCGCGACCTTTACTATCTTGAGCTTCGCCTTTCGCCCATCAGGTATCCAGCCTTCACCATTGATCATCTGTGCAAATTCCGCGATCGTCATTCCATGCGCGATCGGGATCGGGAACTGGCCGATTCCTGATCGCAGGCTCATATCCAAGGTCGGGCCGTCGACCAGATATCCGTTCGGATTCGGCCGGTCGAGAATCAGCATTTCCATATTATTCTCGGACGCCGCATCCATAAATTCGCGCAGGGCGTTGATGTTTGTATAGAACCGAACGCCGACATCCTGCACGTCATAGATCAGCAGATCGACATCCGCCAGATCTTCTTTTGAGGGTTTTCGTTTTGGCCCGTAAAGCGACACGATCGGAATACCCGTAGCCGAATCCTTCTCGTCTGCCACTTCGATACCGGCGCTCGCGTTTCCTCTGAACCCATGCTCAGGCCCGAAAACCTTTACGACCTTGACCCCTTTCGAAAGCAGAAAATCTACCAGATGCTTATCGCCGACGATCGATGTCTGATTCGCCAGGATCGCGACGCGCTTGCCTTTGAGATATGGAAGATACTTGTCCGGCTGTTCGGCCCCGGTCGCGATCGCTCCGTAATAAGTGTGTGTAAAGACGACGGCGGCGAAGAATATCAGTGCAAATTTCGAAATTCTCGGTAGAAAGGTGTGCATAGGTTAAGAGTAGATTAGAGAACAATTTAGGCCAAATCGTTCGCCCAAAACTGCGGCCCGCCGGGACCATAAAAGAAATGCTTGACCGCCATCAGCGCCTGTACTACTATTCTCCGTCACCCATAATTCGAAATTTAGAATTTAGATAGGCCAATATTGTGATCGGCAGCACCATTTCGCACTATCGCATAACGTCCCAGCTTGGAGAGGGCGGCATGGGCGTCGTCTACGAGGCAGAGGATACAAAGCTCGGCCGCCACGTCGCGCTCAAGTTCCTCTCACCAACGATGGCGCAGGACGACAACCTGCTCCAGAGGTTTCAGCGAGAAGCTCGGGCCGCATCGGCATTGAACCATCCGAATATCTGCACGATCCACGGCATCGAACAGCAGGACACGACGCACTTCATCGTAATGGAGTTGCTCGACGGCGAATCGCTGGCTGATCGGGTTCGCGGCAGAGGCCTTGATATCGAGTCGGTTCTCACCCTTGGGATCCAGATCGCCGACGCCCTCGAATCAGCACATTCTCGGGGCATCGTCCACCGCGATCTAAAACCTGCGAATATCTTCGTAACGTCGCGTGGCCAAGCGAAGATCCTCGATTTCGGCCTGGCCAAGATGGATCAGGCGAAGCCCGACGCGGCATCGAATCTCCCGACCGCTATGCACGACGGGCTGACAACGCCGGGCACCGCGATGGGAACGGTTTCGTATATGTCGCCCGAACAGGCACGCGGCGAAGTTACAGATGCGAGGACCGACCTGTTCTCCTTCGGCACCATTCTTTATCAGATGGCGACCGGAACGATGCCGTTTCAGGGCGACACGTCTGCGGTCGTTTTCGACGCGATCCTCAACCGAAATCCTACGCCGGCAAACTCAGTTAATTCGACGCTGCCCGCCGATCTCGACCGGAT
>DAIOWA010000024.1:0-11745 GCA_036758705.1 Pyrinomonadaceae bacterium
CAACTGTTGTCCGTCACGCTGGAGCCAAAGCGACGATTCGATGCCGTAATGCCGTGCGAGAAATTCCAGGATCCGTCGGCACGCGAGGCGATACGAGACCTTTAGCAGCGTCGGGATGAATGCACGCCACGCTTCGCGATCAGCGGCGCTGTAGTCGTCAGCGACGATCGGACGCTCGGGTACGGACTCTTCCGCGGGCAGTTTGTAATTGAGCAGCGATGTCTCGAACGGATCCGGCGCGGTTGTCGTTTGCTCGTCGATGGTCGGCGGTGGTGTCGATTCCGGTTCAGCGGCTTTCGACTTTGCCTTGCGCGCAGGTTTCGCCGGCTCGTCGACGAACGGTGTTGCAGCCGCACCGAGTTCGCGGCCGAGACGTTCGATCGAAGCAGACGATCCGGAAAGCAGAACGTTGTCGAAAAAGGTGTTCTGCGGAAATCGGCGCCAGTCGCCGGCGGATGCCTTTTCGGTCGCTCGGCGGTAGTTTTCTGAGCGGACAAACGTACGTCCGACGATCGCGACAAGCCGCTTGCCGCCCCGAATTACCGGCACCGCACGGCATACTAGGCCGGCGTGACACTCGTAATCGACGGCATCGCCCGCGGCTGTCGCCATCGCGTAGGCCTTGCCGCAATACTCAGCACAGGCGGATCCGAAGTCCGCGGAATCGTAGAGCTGGGAGCAGATCGAATTGTTATTTGCAGAGACGACGGCAATGGAATTTTCGTCAACGACGACAACAGCCACGCCATGTTGCTCGGCGAGGCTTTCCAATGTTATTTCGTCCTTTTCATCAACCGCACTCATTAAGCTATAGAGACACAAACCACCCCTCAGCACGCTTGTGCATAGCGCGCGATCTTCGGGGTGGTGTTTAGTAATACCTGCTAGATATTCCTAATCCTCACACTATTTCAACAATTTATTTGTATACGGGTGAACGCTTTACGGTGATTATGCCATAGTGCCTCGCTTGCGGGCGAAAATGGTGCCCGGCGTGAAACATTTCGATGCAGTATGCACCCGCCGGGATCGTAAGAGTTTTTTGTGATCGCGGTAAGATATTGAGAATACAAGGCCTAAGCCGCCTTGGCACAGATATTGAAGAACGCTATTTCGGAGTCATTGGATGGGCTTGTCAACAAATTTTGAAAATATCCAGGAGGTTAGGATCATGATCAACGATTACGAAGCAACAGAACCGATCGTTCCGGAGGCAGATACACACAGGACGGTCGATAACGACGAGGTCATCTCGACAATTAACGGTTTGATCGAAACGTGTAAAGACGGGCAGATGGGCTTTAAGGAAGCGTCGGAGGGCGTTGAGCGGTCCGATCTGAAATCGTTCTTTGGCGAGTGTTCGCTGCAGCGGTCGCAGTTTGCGGGTGAACTTCAGTCGCTTGTGAGGACGCTCGGCGGCGACCCGGAAAATTCGGGAAGCATCGCCGGAACCCTGCATCGAGGCTGGATCAATATTAAGGCCGCAGTCACCGGCAAGGACGAAGGTTCGATCCTGAACGAATGCGAACGCGGTGAGGATTCGGCGAAGAAGGCGTATAAAAACGCCCTCGACGGATTTCTGCCCGACTATATGCGAGAGGTTATCCAACGTCAGTATGACGGCGTCGTTGCAGCTCACGACAAGACGAAAGCCTTGCGTGACGCGTTCAACAACCAGTCAACTTCGGCCGCATCAAGCCGTTAATTATCCTTTTCGTTCACGGTTTTGGTGAGGCCTGGGCCGCTCTCCGGAGCGGCCATTTTATTACTCATCAGAGAAGATGGGATTGAAGTCCCGATAAGAATTCAGAACCCTGAGAGCTCGAACCATTCTCAATTCTCGATCTGGTTGATAGGCGATCAAATATCGGTCGAAACCTTTGACCGGCCAAAACCTAACTGGTCCGAGTCGGGCGTTATCGAACTGCCGCTGGAATCCGGCAAATGGCTGTGTTGAGATCAATTCAAGTGTTTCGTCCACAGCCTCAGTAAAGCGCAATGCGGCGTCAACGTTATCGACGCCGATATAGACAAAGATCTCGTCAATGTCGGCAATGAATTCACGAGCCCTCGATATCTCGTAGCTCATCGGCTTTTGCGAATTTCTTCTAAGCGCTGCAGGCCACGTTTCTTGATCTCTTCAACGTCCTGCCTTGTCCATGGAGTGAATTCCGACTGCAAACCCTCAAGAAGCATCGCTTCAAGTCTCGCCTGTTGGCGGCGCTTCAAATAATCGCGAGCCAGATCTCGAAAAAACTCGCTTGTATTTCCATAGCCGTCGGTGGCGATCGCTTCATCCACTTGGACCTTGAGCGTGTCCGGTATCGAAATGTTTATCGTCGACGTTCCCATAATCTCAATCTAGTTGGACTGGCAATAGATGTCAATAGATTGCATCTGCTAATCTTCGATGTCCTTACGGCAGGTCGAGGGAAATGGAAAGATGAACTCTTGGCCAACAAGATCTGACGTTGCGTCAACTCGGATCGAATTTGATATCACCTTCAAAAGGCCGATCTTCTCTTTGCGGGCTTTAATAATTCGATCTATAGCGGGACAGTTCGTATACATACCTTCAAAGGTGTTCATCGAAGCAGCGAGCCGTCCCTTGCCGCCACGGAGAATACGGATCATGAAAGTACCGTCGCTCTTTATCTTGGCGGTGGATGTGGCATCCGGATACTCCGTATCGTCTTGCTTCTCGGCGTCGTCGAAATATTCGATCGTCACCCATTTCGTGTTCTTGTCGGTCGCGGGTTTTCTGTCGGCAAGAAGCAACCGCCCCGAGATCGTGATCGTCTCGGTGGTCGATGGAGCAGTTATGATCAGATCATCGAGGTTCTGACCGGGCCCGATCGTTATCTCAAGTGCCTGCTCGCGAGTCGCAGCGGCCGGATAATAGAACTTCCGAAACGGCTGATCAGCCGTGATCGTGTCGTCTTCATTGATCACGAGCACGTAGGTGCCTTCAGGTATCTCGTCGATCTCGAATTCGCCCTTTGCATTCGTGCAGTCCATCTCAAAGAATCCGCTTGCCTCTTTCCCCGAGGCCGGACGGAGTCGAAGGCATACGTTATTAAGCGGCCGTCCGCTGGTGTCACGAAAGACACCACGAATGCGATTGCTGATCACAAATTCTAACTGCTGCTCGGCCGTTTCGCCGGCTTTCAAAGTGATCGGATAGCTTTTCTGGTCATTCCAGAACGAGTAACCGGGTACGTTCTCAGTCGTTACGGAGTATGAGCCCGGCGGAATGCCATAGATCTCGTAATCTCCGTTCTCGTCGGTGGTCGCCTCATACTTGCGTCCGCCGCCCGAAATAAAAACCTTCATATTAGGAAGGGACACTTCCTCGTCGCGCCCTCCCTCGATAGGTGAGTCGATACGCTTGGAAACGGTTCCGGACACTCGGGTCTGGCCTAATCTCTTGCTTCGTTCCTTGATATATCGAAGGTCGAGTCCGCGATACTCTACGTTGCCTGAACGGGAACACGTGAAGCCCGCCCACATTCCCGGCTTTGGCGGACTTGGCCCGAGGTAGAAAAGATACTCGTTCCCAATACCCTCTTCGGAGAAAGTCCAAACGCAGTCGGCGCCGCCGCCCTGGCCGAAAGTGAGAACCTGTCCGACCTTCAGATTCCCCTTCAAGGACTGCTCGACCATCAATTTCGACTGCTTGACTCCGCCGTATCCATATCCGGTTTCGCCATCGGCGTAGCGCTCGACGGCCTGGAGTTTCAGTACGACGACGTTTCCGGCCTTAGCAAACGCCTCTTCTACACTTCCGGATCGGACACAGGAGCAGGCTGAGGCAGTTTCCGGAAGAATGAACAGAAAAAGAACAGCGGCGGAAAGATAGTAAAGAGGGAGTGGCAGTCTCATTGTTTGAACTCCTATGAAATTGCGCCGAGTCCTGTCGACGCATTTACGTCGATGTCCGGATTCTCGGCGTTGATGCGGATGCAGGCGGCAAAGTGGCGCGGTTTGATCTCGACTAATTTAGGTTCGGTCGTCCTGCACGCGTCGATCGCGTAGGCGCAGCGGGTGTGGAATCGGCAGCCGGCTGGCGGATTTATGGGCGAAGGGACGTCCCCTTTGAGGATGATCCGTTCGCGCGTCGCTTCGACCTCGGGATCCGGCACGGGCACGGCCGAGATGAGAGCCTTGGTGTACGGCATCAACGGCTCGGCGTAGATATCCTTGCCGGGAGCGAGTTCGACGATCTTGCCGAGGTACATAACGGCGACGCGATCCGACAAATGTCGAACGGCTCGCAGGTCGTGCGAGATGAAAAGATAGGTCAGGTCCTTCTCTGATTGAAGACGTTCGAGAAGGTTCATTATCTGAGCCTGGATCGATACGTCGAGGGCTGAGATCGGTTCGTCGGCAACGATGAATCTCGGATCTACGGCGAGCGCTCGGGCGATGCCGATACGCTGCCGCTGGCCGCCGGAGAATTCGTGCGGATAGCGCTTGATGAAGCGTCGGCTGAGGCCAACGGTTTCCATCAACTCCTGAACTTTCGTGTCGAGATCGCCGTTCGCGAGGCCGAACGTCCTGATCGGTTCGCCGATGATCTGGCCGACCGTCATTCGTGGATTGAGCGATGCGTACGGGTCCTGGAAGATCATCTGCAGATCCTTACGCTGATCGCGCATCGCGGCCTTCGGCATTTGGGCAAGGTCCTTGCCGTTATAGAAAACCTTGCCGCCGGTCGGTTCGGTCAAACGCAGGATCGCCTTGCCGAGGGTCGATTTGCCGCAGCCCGACTCGCCGACGAGCCCGAGCGTCTCGCCCTTGCGGATATCGAGCGTAACGCCGTCGACGGCCTTTACAGTTTTAGCATCGCTAAAAAGCCCGCCGCCGATCCGGTAGTGAACCTGAAGATCCTGAAGAGAGATGAGACTATTTGAATTTTCTTCCATCGAAACCTTTCTTTCTTGGCTCCTTCCATAAACGAGAAATCTATTTTATCGGCGGCTCGATGGTGACCTTTGCCTCGGTGTCGTAGGTCACATCCATATACTTCAACGCCTGGTTGTTCGTGTATTCGACGTGGATCTTCATCGGCACGCCGGTGTCGTTGCTGATCCAGATCTTTGACGTAAACGGGTACGATCCAACCGGCGTGACGTTCTTGTAGCTGTAGGCCGCCGCGGACTTGCCGTCAACTTTCTCCTCGCCCTCGAACTTCACGTCCGATAGCGTCTTCAATCCTTCCTCGGTAAACGAGTCGCGAAGATTCGGCACACTTTGACCGGTGCTCGGCATCTTCGACCACTTGTCGCCGGTCTTCATATAGCCGTCCTTGCCGATGTAGATGATCTCCATTCCGACGCCGGTGCCGCCGAGATATTTGATGTGAAATCTATCCGGAGCGGCGTATTCAACCTGCGACTTGATCTCAGATTGCCCTTCGCCGTTCATATTCGCTGTAAACGACGACAACGCGATGAACTTCTTTGAGGCCTCGATAACGTCCGTCTTCGGATCGGATCCACCCGTAGCGGTTCCCTTCGATCCACCACCGAGACCGCCGCCGGAGAGTCCCGGGATCTTATTACATCCCATAACCACAAAGATCAGGATCAGAAATACAAGGTATTGATTTTTCATTTATGTGCCCTCGCGGCCGATGTCGGCGGGGGTGCTTTGGATTCTTCGTAAACTTCCTTTGCAAAATGGCAGAGCGAATGGTGGTCTTCGTTTATCTGGACGAACGGCGGATATTCTTTCCGGCAAAGTTCTTCGGCCCGATCGCAGCGTTCGGCGAACGGACAGCCCGGCGGAAGATGAGCGACGTCCGGCGGCAAGCCGGGGATCTGATAAAGTTCCGTGCCTTGTTCGTGGGCCGGATCGGGCACACTTCGCAACAGCCCTCGTGTATACGGATTTGCCGGAGTCGAGAAGAGTTCCTTGGTCGGAGCCTGTTCGAAAACCTTTCCCGCGTACATCACGATGATCTTGTCCGTCATCCCCGCGACTACGCCGAGATCGTGCGTGATGAGGATGACGCTCGTGCCCATGCGGGCTTTCAGGTCCTTGATGAGTTCGAGGATCTGGGCCTGGATGGTTACGTCAAGTGCCGTCGTCGGCTCATCGGCGATGAGCAGTTCGGGATCGCATGACAATGCCATCGCGATCATCACCCGCTGTCGCATACCGCCCGAAAGTTCATGCGGATAACCGTCCATCCGCGAACGAGGATCGGGAATGCCGACCGTCTCGAGCATCTTCACTCCGTGCTCGTACGCCTGCTGTTTTGAGTGCCCGAGGTGAAGCTGTGTCACCTCCATCAACTGTGTCGAGATCTTGAGGAACGGATTGAGCGAAGTCATCGGATCCTGAAAGATCATCGCGATGCGCTTGCCGCGGATCTTGCGAACCTCATCGATCGGCAGCGACCGAACGTCGATGCCGTCAAACACCACATCACCGCCGACGATCTTTCCCGGAGGCTCCGGTATCAGCCGCATGATCGAGAGATTCGTGACGGATTTGCCCGAGCCGGACTCGCCGACGATCCCAAGCGTCTCGCCTTTTTCGAGCTCAAACGTGATCCCATCAACCGCCTTGACCACGCCGTCCTCGGTCTGGAAATAGGTCTTCAGGTCTTTGACCGATAGTATTGTGCCGTTGTTCATAAGTTCAACAAACTTCAGTTTGTTGCGTCATTTTCGACAAGTTCCGGTAACACGAAGATCAGCAAACTGAAGTTTGCCGGACTTAAAACTTTCTCGTTTGCGGATCCAATGCATCGCGCAATCCGTCTCCTAAAAAGTTGAGTGAAAACAGGGTCAGTGCCATCGTCACACCGGGGAAGATGAGCTGCCACGGGAAGATCGCGATGTTCTTGACGCCGTCAGCGGCGAGGCTGCCCCAGGAAGCGTACGGAGCCTGGACGCCGAGTCCAAGGTAGGAGAGGAAGGCTTCGGAAAGCATCACGCTCGGGACCGTCAGGGTCGAATATACGATCACCGGACCAAGAGCGTTTGGTACGAGGTGACGGAAGATAATGCCGAACGTGGATACGCCCGTAGCCTTTGCCGCGAGTACGAATTCCTGATTCTTCAGACTAAGGATCTGCCCGCGAACGACTCGCGCCATCGTCAGCCATGAGACCAGGCCGAGAGCGAAGAACAATAGAAAGATCTGGCTGAGCCCGAGATTCACGCGGTCGCTGTACCGTTCGGCAAGCGTTGCTCCGACGCCGGTTTCGCCGACGAGATAAGCAGCCGCACCGATGATCGCGAACACAGCTGCGGCGACCAAAACACCAACGACTAGCCGGACCAATCGCTCACCCAAAGTTTGCGCCTTCATCTCGCCGAACAGACGCCTATATAACCAAAACGCCGCAAGCATCGCCGCAACTCCAACAACGATCCCGGTGAGAATGGACGGCAGCCACCGGATCAAAACCTGCGTATTCGGTCCGCCGAAAACCGACAGCAGCACGATGACGATCAGGATATACGGGATCGCGTAAATGATATCGACGATGCGCATCATCACGTTGTCGATCGACCCGCCGAGATAGCCTGCGACGGCTCCGTATGAAACGCCGACGATCAGGCTGACGATCGTCGAGATGACGCCGACCGCAAGCGAGATGCGTCCGCCTTGCAGCACGCGTGCGAAGATATCGCGACCAGCCTCGTCGGTTCCCATCGGATGCTGCAGCGACGGCGGGAAAGATTTAAGAAGATTACCGTCCGCAGGAATGTAGTCGGCGGTGTATCCCGTTATCGCCGTAAAGATCGCCGGCCCGATCGTCACCAGCACGACCATTATCGCCAGCACAACCAACCCGAAAACCGCGAGCTTATTTTTTAGCAGCCGCTTCCAGGCGTCTCCCCACAGCGAGGTTTGTTTTATTGTTTCGATTTCACTCATTTGTCCGCGACGTTTTTGAGATAGATGAAGTCAGTTTGATCATTTCAATACAATCGCCATTCAATGAATCGTATTGAGTTTCGCTAATAGACTCGCCTTCCTTCAACAGCAGCAGCCATAATTCCGTATCCAAAGCCTTTTCAAGTGCTTTCGTCATTTCGACAGAAAAACGATGCGAATGGAGAGCCGTTTTTACATGCTTCGCAATGTGACTTCCGGAGAGCAGGATTTGTTTCGACAGCACATACTCGTGTTTCGTTTCGGTCAGATACTTGTAAAGTGCCACGATGCGCAATGCAAACTTAATGGCCTTTTCTAATGCGATGCTCTCACTCATTTTTCTTTAACTTCAGTGGTTAGTGGATAGTGACAAGTGGATAGTGCAGAACTATCCACTAACCACTTGTCACTATCCACTGAAGATAAGATATTTCCTCCATTTCCTGAGATCCTTCTTTATCGGAGACTACTCATACCTAATCCTCGGGTCGAGAAAACCGTATGAGATATCCACGATCAAATTCAGAAGCATCACCAGCACGGACAGGAACGCGACGATACCGAGCGTGAGCGGTTCGTCGCGGTTCAGAACCGATTGGATAAAGATGTTTCCGAGGCCCGGGATCGAGAAGATGCGTTCGACGACGACGGTTCCGGCAAGCAACGCGGCGAGAGCAGGGCCGGTGAACGATACGACCGGGATGATGCCGCCGCGGATCGCGTGTTTCAGCAGCACAGTCGTTTCGTTTAGGCCTTTTGCTCGAGCCGTGCGGATGTAATCAGATCGCATTACCTCCAGCATTCCGGCCCGCGTCAACCTTGCGATGTACGCCGAGTAGATCGCCGACAGTGTAATGACGGGCAATATCAGGTTCGCAATTCCGCCCCAGCGAGCGGCCGGAAGCCAATACAATCCGAGTGCGAATACGAGCACTAGGATCGGGCCGAGGACGAAGTTCGGGACGGAAAGCCCGAGCATCGCAAGTGCCATCGAACCGTAATCGTAGATCGAGTTCTGACGCAGAGCCGCCAACAGTCCGGCGGCACCGCCGACGATCAGCGCAAGGACGTAGGCGATGATGCCAATGATCGCTGAATACGGCAGGTGGCGGCGGATGATCTCGTTCACCGACTGGCCTTCGTACTTCAGCGAATCGCCGAAATCGAAGCACTTCACTCGTGAACTGCCAACGTTGAACTGCACCCCGTTAAGCGTCGTTTCATCCGTCGCCATCGTTCGGCACGTCACGTTACCAAGCATCATGAAATACTGCGAGTACCACGGCTTGTCGAGCCCATACTTTTTCTTGATGTTTGCCTCGATCGCCGGCGGCAACTTCTTTTCGCTGTCGTAAAACGTACCCGGTGCGATGCGGATCAGTCCCCATGTAAGCGTCACGACCAGCAATGCCATCGGCACGATCAGAAGAAGGCGTCTTAGTAAGAATGTCAGCATTTATTATTCGGTTTTCTTCACCGGCGCGGCCGCCGCAGCCTGTTTCGCCTTAAATTCTTCCTGTGTTGCCATCAGAGCCTTGACCTCGCCGTCCACCTGCGGATCGGAGATCTTCATTATCTCGTCCGCATCCTGATCCCACTTCGAGGGATCGCGTTCGATGTATACAAACTTCCACGGATGCAGCACGCCCGGATTCGGATACATACCTTTCACGTACGGCTTTTTCATAAAGCTCGTTCCCGGCACCGCAAGCGGAATCGTCAACTCCGCCTGTGCGACCATCAACTCGGCCTTCGCAAGGATCTCGTAACGCTTCTGCTCGTCAACGGTCTTGTTCGCCTCGTCGAGCACGGCGTCGACCTTTGGATCCCACCAACCCGTGGCGCTTTCGTTGCCCTCGGAATAGTAGAGATACAGAAACGTAAATGGATCCATATAATCGCCGATCCATCCGCGTCGTCCAAAGCCCGAGTACTCGACCTTGTTGAGCATCGGCAGAAAGGTCTTGAACTCCATGTTTTTTAGCGGCACGGTGATGCCAAGATTCTGCCGCCACTGTGCCTGCATAAATTCGGCGGTGGCCTTGTTGTTGTCGTTGGTATTGTAGGTGATGCTTATGTTCTCGACCGGGAACGACGGGCACGACCAGCCGTTTCCGGATTTAATAACCGGATAACCCGCGTCGGTCATTACCTTTCGCGCCTTTTCCGCGTCAAACTCACGGGCCTTCCACTCAGCGAGCGAGCTTCCCTGCTTCTTCAACTCCTCATCCCAGATCTTTTCGCGAGCTTCCTCATATTTCGGATAAATGCCGAACGGGATGATGTAGACAAGCGGTTTGTAGGTTTTCTTGAACAGCGCAAGCGACGCCCGGTCGATCGCAAGACTGAACGCCCGGCGGACCTTGATGTTATCCATTGGGGGCTTCTTCACGCTGATGACGTAAAACTCCGACGCATTCTCGGGGTGCAGTTGATACTCGGACTTGTACTGCCGGATCGTCTCATTCCAGGAGGACGGAACCGTGTGGTTGTAGGTCGCGTCAAGATCACCGGCCTTGTACAGATTCAGCATCGTCGCCTGTTCATCAAGCGGGTAAAACTCGATGCGGTCGAGATGGACGTTCGCAGCGTCCCAGTTGTTCGGATCTTTTACAACGACAAGCCGATCGTACGGACGATGTTCGAGCACCTTGAACGAACCGCTCGTCACAATATTCTCCGGCCGTGACCAACGTGTGCCGAATTTCTCGACAACGTCTTTTGAAACGATACGGAAGAACTGATGCCCAAGGAGGCCTAGAAAATATGGAGCCGGCTGATAGAGCTTAATGCGAACGGTGTAGTCGTCAATCGCCTGGACGCCGATGTCTTCGGCCTTCACTGGAACAAACTCACATCCTGCGGCGGCGTCTTTTAATTTCTTGTCGGCAGCAAATGCCTTCGCACGTCCGGCTTCGTCACCGGCGATGGTCAGACGCTCCGGTGCATCGAGGAATGCATGGAAATCGGCAGGCTGAGTACCGTCTGACATTCCGCCTTCCTTCAGCAAATACTTGTCGCCGCACTTAATGAATACTCGCCCGGCGTTGTAGGCCTCGGAATACTTTATGTAATAACCGAGACTCGCGTTGCGCGAAGCAAGCTCCGGCGAGAAGCCTCGGCGCATCGTGAAGACGAAATCATTTGCCGTCAGCGGAGCTCCGTTAGAGAATTTCGCGTTATCGCGGAGATGAAAAATATACTCGGTCCCTTCTTCGTTGATCTCCCAGGATTTTGCGACCGACGGGATCGCCTCCATCGTCTTCGGCTCGTATTCGATCAGGGCGTCGTACATCGCCAAATAGATGCGAGCGTCCGGCTGGCTGTTCGATACGGCAGGGTCAAGCGATTCCGGCTCGCCGCCCGATACATACCGAAGCATATTTCCAGACGGAGGCGTCGTCCTACCGAAATATCGGGATGACGCGCTCGTCATGCAGCCGGACATCGACCAGATAAGCAGCGCGATAACAGCCATCGAAAGTGAACGGCGAATCACTTGATCTTTCATCTTCTTGAACTCCAAAAATTAACGCCCGGAAACGGGAAGAGGGGTACGGAAAACCGTTTTCACCGCGATTGTATCAGAAAACGCCTAAAACGCATCCGGAATGTGACGAAACGATTTGATTCGGAACCGCCTCAGCGGGTTCGCCAGTTTGGATCGATCTCGACGGATTTGAGCGACGGAGCATCGAGAGCGTTCAGGTCAAAGCCCTTCACGTAGGGCTTGACCAACGAATAGGAGGTCGGAAAGTAAAGCGGTATCGACCGCAGTTGATAAAGGGCCTCTTCTTCCGTAAGGACCGTCGTCGCAACCGGCTCGACCGGAGCGGCCGGTTCGGTAGG
>DAIOWA010000025.1:0-11739 GCA_036758705.1 Pyrinomonadaceae bacterium
CGACAACTGGTTCCCCGTTTATGTCGATGGAAAAGCGGGTTATATCGACCGAACCGGAAAAGTTGTACTTGAGCCAAAATACGACGGAGCTTCATATTTTTCCGAAGGCCTCGCACGAGTCTCGCTTGGCCGAGACACGATCATTACCGAAGGATTCAACCAAGGATTCATTGACGAAACGGGCAAGGTTGTAATTCAACCGAAATGGGACGTTGTTTCCCACTTTTCGGAGGGGCTTGCAGCTGTCGGATTCGACCAGACGAAACAGAAAATCGAAATCAAAGGACGCGTCATCAGCTACACATCGGCATCTCATACATGGTATCGGTGGGGATTTATTGATCGGAACGGGAATGTCGTGGTCGAGAATAAATTTTCCGATGTTTCCGAATTTCGCAATGGCATAGCCGCCGCCAACATTGATCCATATGAACCGAAATATGGGTTTATTGACCAGAAGGGTGACTGGGTCATCCAGCCGCAATTCGAGCACGCGAGTCAGTTTTCTGAAGGACTGGCGTTGATATTCACCAACGGGCGTTATGGTTACGTTGATAGGACTGGAAAAATTGTCATACGGCCAAAGTTCACACAAGCTCGTGATTTTTCGGAGGGCCTCGCTTGCGTAAAAATTGGCGGCGATGTGATTCGGCCGATTGGCATGTCTGTATCGAAGAAACGTGCTAGGTACGCCTTCATTGATAAAACTGGAAGAGAAGTTATTAAGTTGAAAAATTCGTCCTGCCGATCATTTGTGGAAGGTCTTGCGTCCTTTGAAAGATTTGGAGCATATGGCGAAGGTTTTATCGACAAAACTGGAAAAGTCGTCATTCCTCCCAATGGAATGGGAGGACAGTCGGATTTTTCCGATGGGCTCAAGTTTGTTATCCGGCATGAAGGAAAATTGGGATATATAGATCGAACTGGACGGCTCGTTTTAGACCTGCCATACGGCAAGCTAGACGATTTTTACCGGGGGCTAGCTTCAGTTTGCGAAAGCTACGATACTGGGGCGAAATGCGGCTATGTTGATAAAACTGGCACAGTGATATGGCGGCCAACTAAATAATAAGAATCATGGCAGATAAGAATCCATTAGGACTAAAGAAGATACATCACGTTGAGTTTTACGTGGGGAATGCGAAGCAGGCGGAGTTTTACTATCGCAAGGCGTTCGGTTTTTCGCGGGCGGCGTATATGGGGCTGGAGACGGGCAACCGAGGCGTGACGAGTTATCTGCTGAAGCAGAATCGCGTCAACTTTATTTTGTCGACGCCGATGTCGCCGGATCATCCGGGCTCGGAGCACATCAAGCAGCACGGCGATGGTGTTCACGACATTGCATTCCTTGTAGAGGATGCGGACAAGGCATTTCACGAAGCGGTAAAACGCGGAGCACGTCCGGTCGAGGAACCGCACGACCACGGAGACGACAACGGCGTCGTCCGCCACGCGTCGATCGCCACCTACGGCGACACGATCCACTCGTTCCTTTCGTACAACAACAATAACGGCCACAACTATTCCGGTCCATTCCTTCCCGGCTTCGTAGCAAACGAACTCGCGGGTGAAGAGGTCGGTATCCAGCTCGTCGATCACATCGTCGGCAACGTCGAGCTCGGCAAGATGAACGAGTGGTGCGATTTCTATCGGGATGTGATGGGCTTCGAACGCTACATCACGTTCGACGATAAGGACATCTCGACCGAATACTCTGCGCTGATGTCGATCGTGATGAGCGACGGCGGCCACAACATTAAATTCCCGATCAACGAGCCGGCCGAGGGAAAAGGCGGTAAGTCACAGATCCAGGAATACATCGATTTCTACGGTTCCGCGGGTGCTCAGCACGTCGCCCTGCTCTGCAAAGACATTCGTCACACGGTCGCGAAACTGCAGGAGAATGGAGTCGAATTCCTCCGTGTGCCTGACACCTATTACGAAGAAGTAAAGGACCGCGTCGGCGAGATCGACGAAGACATCGAAGACCTCAAGGAACTCGGCATCCTCGTCGACCGCGACGACGAAGGCTACCTGCTGCAGATCTTCACCAAACCCGTCGAAGACCGGCCCACCGTTTTCTACGAGATCCTCCAACGCAAGGGATGTAAGGGATTCGGTAAGGGCAACTTCAAAGCGCTGTTCGTCTCGATCGAGGAAGAGCAGCGCCGGAGGGGAAACCTCTAGGTTCAATGATGCGGACCAGCCTCACACTTGCCTATTCTTGTGCGATCGCTATGGTCGCCTTGGCTGGATCTGCGGTCGCTCAGGATTCCCAAGATTACAATGTCTACGATGCCGTCATTCGACATCTGTTCCGCGATGGCATCACACAGTTCGACATGAAGGCGCAGGTCGATCAAATAGTAATTCGCCATCGAACTCGTTCGGAGTACGCATGGAGTCCTGAGAAGGAAAACTGGGAGCAAGTCAAGATCCGATTGAACGCTCTTTCGGACGACACGATCGCCGGGTATGAAGCGGTCCGAAAAACAGAAGCTGCCCTAAAAATGAAGTTTGAGATTCCGCTGAAGTACTTACTTCTTAGCGATAGTAACCTTCGCGAGATCTTCAGCAGTCCCAACGAACATCAAAGGACACCGGAACAGTGGGAAGAGTTTTATAAGCTCTATCCGAAATCAGCCGGCTTCAATTCGTTTTCGCGTGTTGGATTCGATAAGACCAGGCGTAATGCTTTAGTTTATTTCGTGAACTGGTGCGGCCCCCTTTGCGGAACAGGCACCTATGTTCATCTCGAGAATGGCGAGAAAGGCTGGGTCGTGAAACAGTCTGCTGGCATGTGGATCTCGTAACGATGCACCCGGAAATGGAAACCGAAATAAACGGAGCCGATCTAACTCAACTAAAAGAACTACTCAAAGTCTTCGCCGACGCATTCGAAGATCACGACCATTATCAGTCAGCCATTCCATCAGATGAGTACCTGAACAAGTTGTTGGCCCGTGAAGATTTCATCCCGCTGGTCGCGATTGCGGAAGGTAAGGTGGTAGGCGGACTTGCTGCATACGTGCTGCAGAAGTTCGAGCAGGAGCGCTCGGAGATCTACATTTACGATCTCGCGGTGCTTGAGGAATATCGTCGACAGGGCATAGCGACCGGGCTGATCAACAAGCTTCGAGAGATCGCACGCGAGATCGGGGCATACGTGATATACGTTCAGGCCGACCCGCCGGACGAGCCTGCCGTGAAGCTCTACGAATCGCTCGGGACACGAGAAGACGTATTACACTTTGATATCAAACCGTGATGAACATCCGCCTCTATCAACCGACCGATCTGCAAGCCGTTGTAGCGATCTTCAGGTCGAACATTCCGAAATACTTCGGGCCATCCGAGGAGCCGCGATTGCACGATTTCTTGCGCGAATATTCGGACGAATATTATGTTGTCGAAGTAGATGGCGAGGTCGTCGGATCGGGTGGCATTGCGTTGAACGGTGATCTCGATCCGCAAACTGTTTCGCTCTGTTGGGGAATGGTTCGAGAAGATCATCTCGGAACCGGCTTGGGCAAGGCACTGACTGAGTTCCGCATCGGCTTTTCGAACGAAAAATATCCTGGCGTCGCGATGACTATCGGAACGTCGCAGCATACTGAGGGTTTCTATCAGAAGTTCGGGTTTGTGACCGTAGAGCACACGCCGGACGGCTTCGGTCCCGGGATAGACAACTGCCGGATGCGGAAAGATATATAGCAGCCAAGCCCCTGACCTTTAACCGTCAAGTTGCGTCGCTACCGTTCACGCTTTATAAACCGAAATATAGGATAGCTAAAGACGAGCACCACAATAGCGCACGCACTTGGGAATGGATTGCCGATCGCGTAACCGAAGAAAATAAGCGTCGAGAGTAACAATACGATGCCGGGTGCGAATGGATAGAGCCACGCTCGATAGGGACGCGGTACATCGGGCTCTCGGCGGCGAAGGACAAAAAAGGAAAGAATCGTGAGTATCGAGAGCGTGACCGCAAAAAATTGCGCGATCGCATTTAACATCTCAAATGAACCGATAGCGGCTAATATTACCGCTGCTGCGGTCGTGAACAGCAGTCCAATGTGGGGCGTACCGCCCGAATTAACGGCCGCAAATTTTCGTGGAAATAGGCCATCCCGGGCCAACGCGAGACTGACCCGCGGGTTCGCCATAAAATAGGCGTTAAGAATTCCAAGAATTGAGAGGGCCGCGAAAATAGTGAGGATCTGACCGCTGCGCGGGCCGAAAAGAACGGTCAGTGCGTCGGCGCCGGCAAATGATGAACCAGCCAGCTTCGACATTGGGAGAACGTAAAGCAAGGCCGCGTTCGTTAATATATAGATGATCGCGATCAGTATTATTCCGCCGAACAGCGATCTTGGAATCGTCCGGGCCGGATCGCGGTTCTCTTCTGAGAAGTAAACTGGACCCTGCCAACCCTCATACGTTCCGAGTATTAGCTGAAATCCAAGCACAAATGCGACTACTCCCACGCCGAGGGCCGCGGAACCTTCCGATACAGCAGGCGCTGACGGCACGTCATTGCCCCCCATTAAGAAGCAAGCGGCAACAAACACCAATAAGGCGAGTGCTTTCAAAAAGCTCGTAACCTTTTGAAATTCACTTCCCGACCGAAGGCCTATCCAGTTTAGGACACATAACACAACGAGCACGGAGATGCTGAAAATCAATCGACCTCCGGTGAAGTTGGGCATAAATATCGAAGCGGCATATTCGCCGAATACTACCGATAGAAATGCGAGTGCAGCAGCCGTCTGAAACCAGTCGCAAATTCCAGCGACAAATCCCCAATAGTTGCCGAGGGCACGGTGTGCGTATACATACATTCCACCTGATCGCGGCGTCATCGTGGCGAGTTCAGCCAGCACGTTTGCGCCGAGAATTGCGTAGATTGCGCCAAGGCCCCAGGCGGCCATTATGATCGTCGGTGATTTGAGATACTGAGCAATCAACCCGGGCGAACGAAGAATCCCAACCCCGATCGTCGCGCCGATACAGATCGACAGCCCAAATCCGATCCCAAGTATTTTTAGGAGTCTTCCACTTTCGTTTGGCCGTTCATCGGCCGCAAGGGTCGCATCCATTTAGTTTCTCGACAAGATTGATCGGCAGACAGCGCCGTGGGTAGAACGGGGCACTATAACCTGCATCGATTGCAAACACAATCTCAACCGCGTCGAAACAAGGTCCTCTCAAGCCGTTTTGTAAGGGACCTATGATAATCTTCGGCATATAGACATATGGATCTTAAATATCAAACAGGGTTCGGAAATGAATTCGCCACCGAGGCGGTAGAAGGCGCGTTGCCGGTCGGGCGAAATTCGCCGCAGAAGGCTCCATTGGGATTGTACGCGGAGCAATTTTCGGGAACGGCGTTCACGGTCCCGCGCGCGTCAAACAAGCGGACGTGGACCTATCGCATCCGCCCGAGCGTGCTGCACAAGCCGTTCACCCAGATTGGGAACAATATGTTTCGCTCGTCGCCGTTCGACGAGGTTGTGACCACACCGAATCAACTCCGCTGGGATCCGCTGCCGATCCCGTCCGAACCGACCGACTTCATTGACGGCACTACCACGATCGCGGGCAACGGCGATTCCTTCTCTCAAGCCGGCATCGGCATTCACATCTATGCCTTCAACAAAGGCATGGGAAACCGCTATTTTTACAACGCCGATGGCGAAATGCTGATCGTGCCGGAGATGGGTTCGCTCACGATCTACACTGAACTCGGTGTGATCCAGGTTGGGCCCGGCGAAGTTTGCTGCCTGCCACGCGGACTGAAATTCAAGGTCGAACTCGGGGCAGAACCGCCTGCGTCAGCAGGTGGCGAAATGTCCGCTTTGGATCACGGCGATTCGGCCGCGGGCGCTATGCCACCCGCTCACGCGGGCGGTTCTGCCTGTCGTGGCTATATCTGCGAAAACTACGGGCAGCAGTTTCGTCTGCCTGATCTCGGGCCCATCGGCGCAAACGGACTCGCGAATCCGCGTGACTTCAAAACGCCCGTCGCGTGGTACGAGGACCTCGAAGGCGAGTTCGAACTCGTCGCGAAGTTCGGCGGGAATCTCTGGTCGTGCGATATCGGTCATTCCCCTCTCGACGTTGTTGCATGGCACGGCAACTACGCGCCGTATCTGTACGATCTCAGAAATTTCAACACGATCGGTTCGATCTCGTTCGATCACCCCGATCCGTCGATCTTCACGGTGCTCACATCGCCATCGGGCGAGCCAGGCGTAGCGAACTGCGATTTCGTCATTTTCCCCGACCGCTGGCTCGTCGCCGAAGACACCTTCCGCCCGCCGTGGTATCACCGCAACACGATGAGCGAATACATGGGCCTGATCTACGGCCAGTACGACGCCAAGGAAGAAGGCTTCGTCCCCGGCGGCGGATCGCTTCACAACCAGATGTCCGCCCACGGCCCCGATCTCGACGCGTTCGAGAAAGCCTCGAACGCTGACCTCAAACCGCAGAAACTCAGCGGCACGCTCGCATTTATGTTCGAGTCGCGCTACATCATCCGCCCGACCAAGTTCGCCATGGAAACCGCGCAGCTCCAGCATCATTATTCGGATGTCTGGCAGGGCTTGGAGAAAAATTTCAAAGAAAAATGATGGAGAACGAGCTTAAGTTCCTGGCCACTCACGACAAGGGCGAGGTCTCGGCGATCTTGATGCGGCCGGATGGTGCGACGCATCTGGTCGTACTTGGCCACGGGGCAAGTACGTCGATGCGCCATGCGACAATGCAGCGGATAGCCGAGGTCTTGGCAGCTCAAAAGATCGCAACGTTCCGATATAACTTTCCGTACTCCGAAAATGGCACCGCAAGAAATTCGAACGCAACCTGTGTCGAGACAATCAGGAACGCAGTCAAGGCAGCTCACAAAGCGGCTCCAGATCTGACGCTACTTGCGGGCGGGCATTCATTCGGCGGACGGATGACGACGACCGCTCAAAGTGAAAAACCGCTGGAAAATGTTAAGGGATTGCTGCTGTTCTCGTTCCCGCTTCACCTCGCCGGCCGCCCGGATACGAAACGTGCCGAGCACCTCTCGACGATCGAGATCCCAATGCTGTTCCTTTCCGGCTCTCGCGACGAATTGGCTACTCTCGATCTGTTCGAGCCCGTGATCCGGCAACTCGGTGAACGGGCTACACTTCACCTACTCGACACGGCGAACCACGGCTATAAAGTGCTGAAAAAGACTCGTACATCCTCGGAAGATGTCTTCGACGAGATAGCCCGCACCGCGCGCGAATGGATCGGCAAGAGCCTAGGCTAGTTATTTTTCCGAAATTGACGTTCGAGTTGGAAATCGTCATTGTTAAGTCCTAGTCCTTTTCGAATCCAACGTACGCCTCAAAGAGTTTGTGTCGGGGTGTGTTTTGTATCACGAAGATCAGATGGTTGCGAAAATTGGTGGAACTCTCATCCTGGCGTTTCTTGCAAGTATCGTGCTTTTGGCGCTCATCGGTTTCGTGTCATATCGGTCCGTCAATACGCTGATCGTTAACAACGAGCGGGTTGCGGACACTCAGGATATCCTGAGAGACCTCGAGGAGGTCCGCACGTTACTTATCCAGGTCGAGACTGATGCTCGCGGGTTTCTTTTGACCGGCATCGATGTGTATAAGGAAGCATATGAAACCCATCTGCAAGCGATCCCGCAGAAGATCGACGCCCTTAAGGAAAAAACGAAGGACAATGCTTCGCATCAAGTACGATTCAACGTATTAGAAAAGGTGGTAGACGCTCGACTTAGCCTTCTGAAGGAATACGTCGATCGCCGCGAGGTTCTCGGTGCCACGGTAATTCCGCCCGGACAAGGGCCGGAAGGCAAGCGGCGAATGGATGCCGTTCGTGCAGCCCTTGATGATATAGGCAACGAAGAATATCGTCTGCTTGAGCAGCGGACGGAAGAATCCAGAAAGAGCACACAGCAGCTGCGCGTTACTCTTGCACTCTCATTGCTCGGAACATTCGCGTTGATATGTCTTGTCTTTTACCTGGCGTGGCGCGACATCGGGGCTCGACGATCGAATGAAGAAAGGCTCCGGGCCTCGCGGGACGAGATGGAAGATCGCGTCCGTGAGCGAACTGCGGAACTTACCGTGCTTAATATCGAACTCGAGCGAAGCAACCGTGAACTCCAGGACTTCGCGTTTGTCGCTTCCCACGATCTGCAGGAACCCCTGCGAAAGATCCAAGCGTTCGGCGATCGGCTGCGGACCGTTCAGGGGCCGAAGTTTGATCAACAAGGCCGCGACTATCTCGATCGAATGAGTAACGCGGCCGAGCGAATGCATAATCTGATCAATGATCTGCTCGGTTATTCGCGCGTCACCACCAAGGCTCAGCCATTCGAAACAACCGATCTGAATATAGTTGTGGACGGTGTTTTGGGTGACCTCGAGGCCAGGATCGAACAGTCCGGCGGAACGGTGAATATCAATAAACTGCCGACGATCGATGCCGACGCCGTTCAGATGCGTCAGCTTTTTCAGAACTTGATCGCAAACGCGTTGAAATTTGCTAAGAGTGACGTGCCGCCGGTCGTCGAAGTAAACGGTGAAGTGTTTAAAGGAGACGCGGTGAGCACAGGACGGTCATTGCCTGAAGAATGGGTACGTATTTCCGTCGCGGACAACGGCATCGGATTCGACGAAAAGTATCTCGACCGGATCTTTACGCCTTTTCAGCGACTCCACGGCCGGAACGATTATGAGGGAACAGGCATCGGTCTTGCGGTCTGCCGGAAGATAGTTGAGCGTCACGGCGGATCACTTACTGCCGAGAGCACGCAGGGCGAAGGATCGACATTCATCGTCGTTCTTCCATTGATGCAAAAGGAGAATTAATGACAAAAGTAAACGGAAATCCGATCATTATCCTGATGGCGGATGACGACGCCGACGATCGGATGCTGACGCGCGATGCGCTGGAAGAAAGCCGTGTTTTGAACGAGCTGCGCTTTGTCGAGGACGGAGAGGAATTGATGGAGTATCTGACTCGCAATGGCAAATATGCCAACCCCGAGGACTCTCCGCGTCCGGGCCTGATACTCCTCGATCTGAATATGCCGAAGAAGGACGGCCGTGAGGCGTTGAAAGAGATCAAGTCCGATCCGAACCTCCGTCGGATTCCCGTCGTGATCATGACGACTTCCCAGGCTGAAGAAGACATCTTTCGCAGTTATGATTTTGGGGCGAGTTCGTTTATAACGAAGCCAGTAACCTTTGACCGACTCGTCGAACTAATGCGCACCCTGGGCGAGTATTGGGTGGAATTTGTCGAACTGCCGGACTGATCCGGACCGTCTATGTATTCTGAAGGAAACACCAGCCCGATCACCGTCTTGCTTGTTGAAGACGACGACGACGACTTCGTACTTGTAAAAGATCTGTTTCGCGATATCGGCAACGACCGGTACAAACTCATCCGTGTCGCATCTTACGAAGAAGCGATCGCGCTTGAATCGCCGCGCGGCTTCGATATCTGCTTGATGGATTATCAACTTGGCGCGCACGATGGCCTTGAACTGATGCAGGACCTCGTCCGCCAAGGTTTCGTCTGTCCGATGATCCTGCTTACGGGCCAAACCGACGAAGAGCTGGACCGCCGCGCGATGAAAGCCGGAGCCGCTGATTATCTGATCAAGGGACAGATCTACGCACAAAACCTCGAAAGGGCGATCCGCTATTCGATCCAACAGAAACAGCTCGCGGAAGAACTTGTCCGCAACGCTCGCGAGCAGGCCGCCCGCGAGGAAGCCGAGTCCGCCAACCAGGCGAAGGACGATTTTCTCGCCGTGCTGTCACACGAACTTCGAACGCCGCTCAATGCGATACTTGGTTGGGTACGATTGCTGAAAACCAACCGCGAGAGCGATGAGATATTCGACAAAGCCGTCGATGCTATCGAACGTAGTGCGGTCACGCAGACAAAATTTGTCGAAGACCTGCTCGATATCACGCGAATAGTCAACGGCACGATCAGGCTTACAATGCGGTCGTTCGTATTAAATGAACTGACCCGAATAGCATATGAAAATATACGGCCGGTGGCGGAGGCCAGGTCGATCGTGCTCGAGTTCTCGGCTCCGGCCGAAGAAATTGTAGTCCACGGTGATTCGGAACGTCTTCAGCAGGTCGTAAATAATCTGCTTACAAACGCAGTGAAATTCACGCCCGAAGGCGGTACTATCAAACTTACCCTCGCTAAGGTTGACGGAAATGCGCGCGTCTCTGTCGCGGATAGCGGACAGGGTATCGCTCCTGAATTTCTTCCGCGTGTTTTTGAGCGCTACAAGCAGGCGAACAATTCCACGACGAATCGCAAGGGTGGACTCGGACTTGGGTTGGCGATCGTCAAACACCTTGTCGAACTGCACGGTGGCACCATCGCGGCGGCGAGCGAAGGTGAGGGTAAAGGCAGCACCTTTTCGGTATCAATACCGCTTGCTGAGGCGATCGCACACCAAGCGGGTTAATCTCTAAAAACATACTTAAGGAGGTCACGCTGTGGATATTCCCAGGATCTTTTTTGCGTCATTTCTTCTGCTATCGTTCGCGGTGCGATTCGCGGCGCAGAGCCACGCCGCTCACGATCCGGCAACGTCCGGCACTGTCGACCTCGGCGTTATCGAATTCCCGAATTCCGGAGCAGCTGAAGCTCAGAAAGCATTTATCAACGGCGTGCTCTTGCTGCACAGCTTCGAATACGACCCGGCACGAAAAGCGTTCGTCGAAGCACAGCAGGCCGACAAAGATTTTGCCCTCGCTTACTGGGGCGAAGCAATGACATACGATCATCCGATTTGGCCGGAAAACGATCGTGCGGCTGCATTAAACGCGCTTGCGAAACTCGCACCTACACCGGCCGAACGGCGTTCCCGGGCAAAGTCTCTACGTGAACAGATGTATATGGACGCCGTTGAAAGACTGTACGGCGAAGGAGATGTCACCGCGAGGGCTGCCGCCTATTCCGCCGCGATGGAGAAATTGGCCGCTCGTTTCCCCGATGATCTGGAGGCCCGTGCTTTCTATTCGCTTTCAATACTCGGCCTTACGCGAACGGCGCGGAACACCGAAAACTATATGCGAGCTGCTGCGATTGCCGAGAGCATATACGAAAAGAACCCGCGGCATCCGGGGGCTCTTCATTATCTGATCCACTCGTATGACGATCCGGTCCATGCCCCGCTTGGGCTGAGGGCAGCTCGTGTTTACGGATCGATCGCGCGGAGCGCTTCACATGCTCAGCATATGCCGTCGCATATCTTCTTCGCACTAGGAATGTGGGAAGACTCGATCCGGGCGAATACGGATTCGATGAAGACCGCGAGAGATTCTGGCGGCGGAGGTTATCATGCCTTGCATTGGCTTCTGCACGGATATCTGCAGCTTGGAAAGATCACCGATGCGATGCGGACGCTCGCGATAATCGAGGACGACGCTAAAAAGATCACAACCGGTTATACGAGGACGCATCTTGCTATGTGCCGCGCGACGATGTTAGTGGAAACGCAGCGAGCCGAACCGGCATCACTACTGGAGCCGGTAGACGCGACCGGGATAAATTCGATCGCGGCGTTTTCTAATCACGATCTTGCGATCGGACTTGAATATGTACGAAGGAAGGACCTGGCGGCTGCGAGGGATTCACTCGCAAAGCTGCGGTCTCGCATGGAAAAAGCGGGCACCTCCGTGACGGCTG
>DAIOWA010000026.1:0-11364 GCA_036758705.1 Pyrinomonadaceae bacterium
GAGGTTGCCTCGGCGAACGTCGTGATGGACCGCGAAACGGGCCGCTCACGCGGGTTCGGGTTCGTCGAGATGGCGAGCGAAGATGCGGCAAACAATGCGATCGCCCAGTTCAACGGCCAGGACTACGATGGCCGCAATATGGTCGTGAACGAGGCCCGCCCGCGTGACGACAGCCGCGGCGGCGGAGGCGGCGGCCGTGGTGGACGCGGCGGCGGATACGGTGGAGGCGGCGGACGCGATCGCGGCGACCGGTGGTAGTTTAAGAAAAAGGAGCTTCGGCTCCTTTTTTATTGGCGGATTTCGCAACTCGCCGATACGATGTTCCGTATCATGTTCAAGATACGTTCATCAGTCCTTTTCTATTATCAAAACTTATGAAGATCCATCACCAATCGCCTGCCGGCAGATCCGTTCTTAGAAGCTTCCTTCTCATCCTGACCTTGTTTTCGGTTGGCTCGCTGCACGCTCAGACGACCGCACCGGCGATGGATCCGAAGCTGACGGTTGATCGCATTTTCAATAGTGCGGAGTTTCGGCCGGAGCGTTTTGGGGGATTCGAGTGGCTGAAAGATGGCGATTCGTATGCGAAGTTCGAGCCTTCGGAAAAAGTAAAAGGTGCGATGGACCTGGTTCGCTATCAGATCGACACGGAGAAACGCGACGTTCTGCTGTCGGCTGAGCGGCTGATCCCGAAAGGCGAGACAAAGCCGCTCGAGATGGACGGATACGACTGGTCGGCGGACGGCAAACAGCTTTTGATCTATACCAATTCGCAGAAGGTCTGGCGATACAACACTCGCGGCGATTACTGGGTGCTCGATCTCGGGACGGGCAAGCTGTCGAAGCTCGGGGGTGACGCAAAGCCCGCTACGCTGATGTTCGCGAAGTTTTCGCCGGACGGCACAAAGGTTGGATACGTCCGCGAGAACGATCTTTATGTTGACGATATCGCGGCCGGGAAGATCACGCGGCTCACGAAAGACGGCTCTCACACTCTCATCAACGGGACGTCGGACTGGGTGAACGAAGAGGAGTTTGACCTGCGGGACTGCTGGCGTTGGAGCCCGGACAGCAAGTCGATCGCATTCTGGCAATTTGACGCGTCGGGCATCGAAGATTTCATCCTTCTCGACAACACAAAAGGGCTTTATCCCACCTTGACGAAGATCCCGTATCCGAAGACGGGAACGCAAAACGCAGCGGTCCGCGTCGGCGTGATCGACGCTGCCGGCGGACCGATCAAGTGGATGGATACGCCGGGAGATCTTCGGAACAACTACATCGTTTCGGTCGATTGGTCGAGCCCGACGGAGATCTATCTGCAGCATTTCAACCGTTTGCAGAACACGCTGCAGGTGCTGGTCGCAGATTCGAAGACCGGCAAATCGCGGTCGATCCTCACGGAAAAAGACGATGCGTGGGTCGATCTGACGCTGCCTGAGATGCGTTGGCTCGATGGCGGCAAGAGGTTCCTTTGGGTGAGCGAACGCGACGGCTGGCGGCGGCCGTATTCTGTTTCGGCGGATGGACGCGACATTCGCGCACTGACGAAGGGAGCGTTCGACGCGATGAGCGTTCAGTCGATCGACGAGACCGGCGGATGGGTGTATTACATCGCATCGCCCGACAACGCTACGCAGCGTTATTTGTATCGCTCGAAGCTGGATGGAAGCACGGTTGACGAGCGTGTGACTCCGGCTGAATTTCAAGGTTGGAACAATTACAACTTCTCGCCGAACAGTAAGTGGGCGATCCAGAGTTCGTCGTCGTTCGGCAAACCATCGCGGATCGACCTGATCAAGCTCTCCGATAAGTCGGTAGCGAGAAACATCGTCGCCAACGCGAAACTGAAAAGCCAGCTTGAGCAACTTCCGAAAGGACCCGTCGAATTTTTCAAGGTCGATATCGGAGACGGTGTTGCTCTCGACGGATGGATGATGAAGCCGCCCGCGTTCGACCCCTCGAAGAAATATCCGGTGCTGTATTACGCCTACACCGAGCCCGCGGGGACGACCGTGAACGATCAATGGAGCGGTGCTCAGTACTTCTGGTTCCTTATGCTCACCCAGCAGGGCTATATCGTCGCGAGCGTCGATAACCGCGGAACCCCGTCCCCGCGTGGACGCGAATTTCGTAAGAGCATCTATCGCAAGATCGGCGTGCTGAGTTCGGCTGACCAGGCGGCGGCCGTGAAGTCAATGCTCGCGAAGATGCCGTATCTCGATGCGTCGCGTGTCGGAATCTGGGGCTGGAGCGGCGGCGGAGTTGCTACTCTGAATGCGATGTTCCGCTACCCGGATGTTTACAAAATGGGAATGGCGGTCGCACCGGCACCGGACAATCGCTACTACGACACGATCTACACCGAGCGATACATGGGCTTGCCTAAGGACAACGCTAAGGATTACGACAACACCTCAGCCACAACCTTCGCTGACGGGTTGAAGGGCGATCTTCTGATCGTCCACGGCACCGGCGACGACAATGTTCATTATCAGCAGACCGAAGTTCTTATTAATAAGCTGATCGCGGCGAACAAGGTGTTCACGATAATGCCCTACCCAAATCGCACGCACAGCATCTCGGAAGGTGACGGCACGACGCGGCATCTCTATACTTTGTTGACCCGGTATCTGAACGAGAAACTCCCTGCGAATGCCGTGACACCTGTAGTACCGTAGTGTGATATGAGAAAAATAACTGTTTACGAAAAACCTACCTGATCGACCTGCCGCAATCTTGCGACGCTGTTCCGTGAGAACGGCATAGATTACGACAAGGTCAATTATTTCAACCATGCATTTACTGCCGACCGCTTGAACGCGCTCGCGAAGAAGGCGGGCATCCGGCCGATCGAGATGACACGCGGTGCGGCGGCGGCTGGTCTGGATATGGACACACCGGATGCGGATGTGATCGCCGCGATGGTTGCGGATCCCAATCTCATCCAGCGGCCGATCGTCGAGACTGACGATGGTGCGGTTGTCGCCCGGCCGATCGATAAGGCTTTCGCATTGATCAAATCGTTATAGCCACAGAGTTCACGGAGAACACGGAGGATGCAGCCGATCGCTCCGCTCTCTGTGCGCTCTGTGGTAAAAACTAGCTATGAGCCATACGAATGGAAACGGTAACGGGCATATGCCGAAGCCGAAGAACGTGCTCGGGGGCGAGTTGAAGGTTTGCTGCACCGCGCCGATGACCGGGTTTTATCGGGACGGATATTGCCGAACAGGCGTGGACGATCACGGACGGCATACGGTCTGCATCGTGACGACCGCGGAGTTTCTTGAATACTCGAAGGCCGCTGGAAACGACCTCTCGACGCCGATGCCGCAGTATTCGTTTCCCGGACTCGTACCCGGCGATAAGTGGTGTCTGGTCGCGATGCGATACCGCCAAGCTCTCGACGCCGGAATGGCCCCGAAAGTTGTGTTGGAAGCAACGCATGAATCGACGTTGGAATTTGTTTCGATTGAGGAATTGAAAGAGAACGCGGTCGATTAGTTTAGAGTGCAAGCTTCAGCTTGTATCGTTTAAATAGAGAAGACTATTGGCAACGGAAGGACGCGATAAATCGCGCACTCTGAGCAAGATGGAAACGATCGAACATCTGCGGCATCTTTACGCTTATAACGACTGGGCGAACCGACGGATGTTGGTTGCGGTGAAGGGTTCGGGTTCGGACAAATGTCGGCAGATACTCGCTCATCTGCTGATCACAGAGATGGAATATTACGAGCGGCTCTTCGGGAAGGATTCGACCGGGTTCAACTTCTGGCCGGATCTGACCGTCGAGGATTGCGGTGAACTTGCCCGGGCGACGGCCTCAGCTTATGAGAAATTGCTGCGGAGGTTCGACGACGAGGGGCTGGAGATCATCGCGAAATACCGCTCAAGCGAGGGCATTCCCTATCAGAATACCTATCGCGAAAACTTAACTCACGTTTTGACACACTCATCCACCCACCGCGGCAACATAATGCTGAAACTTCGCGAGGAAGGTTTTGAACCGCCGAAGATCGACTATATTATTTACCTTCGCGAAACAAAGTATATTTAATGGAACCGCAGCAGCAGTTAGAACAGTTCGTTTTCGACTTCAATAAAGAACAGCCGCAGATCGTCGCAGGATCGAGCGATGAGCTGAAGATCAAGCTCGGCGAGTTTGCCGGGCCGTTGGATCTGCTCTTGTATCTGATAAAGCAGGAGCAGGCAAATATCTTCGACATCCCGATAGCGAAGATCACCGACGAATATCTTAAGTACGTCAAACTGATGAAGAGCCTCGACATTGCGGTCGCGGCGGATTTCGTCGTGATGGCCGCGACTCTTATCGAGATCAAGTCGAAGATGCTGCTGCCGCGCGATCCGGCGGCGGCGAGCGATGCGGAAGAGTTTGAAGATCCGCGTAAGGAGCTTGTCGATCAGCTGCTTGAATACGAGAAATTCAAGTCGGCGGCGCAGATGCTGTATGAGCGTTCGACCGTCGAGCAGGCCGTCTTCAAACGCGGCACGATCGAGTCCGACGACAACAACGCCGAGATCAGTGCGACAGTATTTGACCTACTCACTGTTTTTCAGAAGATCGTCCTTCGCCACAAGGAAGAGGTTTTGCTCGAGATCGAGCGTGAGGAGATATCGCTCGCGGATATGATCAAGGCTCTTCGAAAGCGGATCTTTGCCGAGCTTGAACTGAATCTCCTGACATTCTTCGAAGAATTTCACACCCGCCGCGAACTCGTCACCGCCTTCATCGCCGTGCTCGAGATCGTCCGCACCGAGGAAGTTAAACTCGTCCAAAGGGCCACCTTCGGCGATATCTTCCTCAAGAAGGTTGAACCCGCAAGTTCGTAGCGGCTGCGTTTTCTGCTATTCTTTGCCTTTTTGCAATGACCGAACCTGAGACAGACGAAATTACTACTGAGCAGCCCGAGGAGATCATTTCCCAAGCACCGGCACGCTCGGCCGCGACCGTGATGGCGATCGCGGAGGCGATCATTTTTGTGTCCGACGAACCGATCACGTCGAAGACGCTCGGTGAGATCATCGGCGAAGATAAGCAGACGGTGCAGGCTGCTGTCGAGGAACTGCAGAAGGAATACGAAGAACGCTCCGGCGGGCTTCAGATCCGTGAGATAGCGGGCGGTTGGCAGCTAGCGACACGTACCGAGTATCATGAAGAGATCCGCAAATTTCTAAAGACGCGGCCATCGGCAAAACTGTCGCTCGCCGCGCTTGAGACTCTTTCGGTTATCGCGTACAAACAGCCGGTTACCGTGCCTGAGATCCTCGAGATCCGCGGCGTGCAGTCGGCGTCGGCTATCAAGACCTTGCTTGAGAAACGCCTGATCGTTACAAAAGGCCACAAGGAAACCGTCGGCCGCCCGATGCAGTACGGCACGTCGAAGGATTTTCTTATCCAGTTCGGCCTTAACGACCTGTCCGATCTGCCGTCGATCGAGGATTTCGAGGACCTGACGATCACCGCACTCGACCAACAGTAATGAAGCTCGGCATCATCGGTAAAGGTTCGTTCGGAACGTTTCTTGAAACGATCCT
This sequence comes from Pyrinomonadaceae bacterium, assembly GCA_036758705.1. Lineage (GTDB taxonomy): Bacteria > Acidobacteriota > Blastocatellia > Pyrinomonadales > Pyrinomonadaceae > OLB17. Next base: position 5,563 of record DAIOWA010000026.1, read on the forward strand.
CGAACCGCATTTCGAGATCGCCGATGACGCGGACAGCCTTATCCTCGCAGTGCCGATCTCGGCTTACGAAACGGTCGCCGCCGAGAATAAGGACAAACATTTGATCAACGTCTGCAGCGTCCAGCAGCCGAGCACCGAGCACATACTTCACTACACCGACGCCGTCACCGGCATTCATCCGCTCTTTGGATCGCGGACGCCTGTCGAAGGACGCAATGCAATCGTCACGCGGCGGATCAGCGACGGTTCAAAATTTTCTGACAATGAAAGTCAGTTCCTTGAAGGCTTCGCAAAGGTCTCGGCGTTGATGTACAAGGATCCCAAGGGCGAAGACTTCACGCCCGATTCACACGACCGCCTCATGGCACGCACCCATGTCGCCGCCGTCCTCGCCGCAAAGCAGATGAAGGTGTTCGTCGACCGGGCCGACGACATTCCGGACGAACTCATCCCCAACAGCTTCCGCCTGATGCGCGAGTTTGTCCGAACTCTCGACGATATGCCGCAGGGCACGATCGAGAGTATTATGGCTAATCCCTATTTTTAGAATGCAGGAACGACTACAAAAACTCATCGCCCAGGCGGGCATCGCGTCGCGGCGGGCGGCGGAAGAAATGATCAAGGCCGGCGAGGTGTCGGTCAACGGCGAGGTCGTCACGGAGCTTGGAACCAAGGCGGATCCGTCGCAGGATCACATTAAGGTCCGCGGCAAATTGATCAACACAAAGATCCAGAGCCAGCGGCACGTTTACATTCTGCTGAATAAGCCTAAGGGCGTTTTATCAAGCGTTGCCGATCCTGAGGGCCGCACACTCGTGACCGATCTCGTCAAGACGGTAGGCCGCGTGCATCCCGTCGGCCGGCTCGACTACAACACCGAAGGCTTGATCATCCTGACAAACGACGGAATGTTCACGAACAAAGTGGCCGCGTCAAAGACGATCCCGAAGGTTTATCAGGTGAAGACGAAAGGCCTGCCGACCGACGTCGCGATCCGCAAACTCGCCCGCGGCGTCAGGCTCGAGGACGGATTCAAGACGGCGCCCGCTGAGATCAAGACGCTAAAACCTACGGACAAGAATGGATGGTATGAAGTGACTCTTTACGAAGGGCATAACCAACAGATCCGAAAAATGTTCGATTCTATCGGCCATTCGGTCGTTAAACTGAAACGTATTAAGATCGGCTCGATCACAGACACCGGACTCGCGACCGGTAAAAGCAGAACGCTGTCGGATGCGGAAATAAAGTCGCTCGGCTACAAGAAAGGCTAACGGATCAGCGCCCGATGCTCGACCATAAGGCATAGATCCTGAACGACCTTGATCCCGGCCTTCGCCATCCGCTCGGCCGAATCGTCGTCGCGAATTCCCAACTGCAGCCATACTGATCTCGGCTTGCGTTCGATGATCGCATCGACGTGCTGAAACACATCCTTCGACCTTCGAAAGACGTTGATCATATCGATGTCGCCGGGGATCTCGCTAAGACGTCGGTAAACTTTTTCACCTAATATTTCGGTAACTTCCGGATAGTAAACCGGGACCGGAATGATCTCGCATCCCGCCGCCTGCATATATTTCGGCACATAAAACGCCGGCTGCCCCGCATGAGATTCCGGCTTTATGCCAAGAACTGCGATCCGCTTAGTCTCACGCAGCAGCTCCGTGATCTCGACGTCGGTCGTCAGGATGTTCGCTTTCCAGTCCATCGTCACAAGACTTCTCACTTATCACTTATCACTTATTTCGGAATAAGTGATAAGTCGTAAGTATTCTCTAATTCTAACAACCCGCCGCTGTGATGAAAAACCTCGATTCTTGCCAGGTAAGCAGAGATTATGCGAACATAATATTTTCTTATTCATATGAATTTCGAACTAAACGAAGACCAGCTGCAGATCAAGTACAGTATCCGCGAATTTGCGGAGAGCGAGATCCGTCCGAACGTGATGGAGTGGGACGAGGCCCAGCACTTCCCTGTCGAGCTGCGGCCAAAGCTTGCGGAGCTTGGCTTGCTAGGAGTTTTGTTCCCGGAAGAATACGGCGGCGCAGGCCTTGGCTATGTCGAGTACGCGACGATCATCGAAGAGATCGGCCGCGTCTGCGGTTCCGTCGGCCTGTCGGTCGCAGCGCATAATTCACTCTGCTCTAACCACATCTATATGTTCGGCAGCGAGGAACAGAAACAGAAGTATCTAGTTCCGCTTGCTCAGGGCGAATCGTTCGGAGCATGGGGATTGACCGAATCCCAAGCCGGTTCGGATGCATCAGGCACCCGCACGACCGCTGTCAGAACCCCGAGCGATAGCGACCGGGCTTCAGGGTGGATCGTTAACGGCTCGAAAAACTTCATCACGCACGCCATCGCCTGCAACACGCTCGTCGCGGTCGCGGTTACCGATAAGGAAAAAGGAAATCGAGGTATCTCAGCGTTCATTTTCGATAAGTCGATGGAAGGTTTCCGCTCAGACAAGAAGGAGAACAAACTCGGGATGCGTGCGTCCGAGACAGCGTCGGTGGTTTTCGAAGAGTGCTACGTGCCGGATGAAAATCGGCTCGGCAACGAAGGCGAAGGATTCCTGCAGGCAATGCAGGTGCTCGACGGCGGACGCATTTCGATCGCGGCACTGTCGGTTGGGATCGCACAAGGTGCTTACGAGGCCGCCGTTAGGTACGCAAAAGAACGGCAGCAGTTCGGCAAGGCGATCGCCGAGTTTCAGGCGATCCAGTTCAAGCTGGCCGATATGGCTACACAGATCGAGTGCGCACGGCTCTTGACCCTACAAGCTGCGGCGACGAAAGATGCGAAGAAGCCGGTCACGCAAAAGTCCGCGATGGCGAAGCTGTATGCGTCGGAAACGGCCGTCCGAGTCGCGGAAGAAGGCGTGCAGATCCACGGCGGTTACGGCTATACAAAGGATTATCCGGCAGAAAAATATTGGCGCGACTCCAAGCTCTGCACCATCGGCGAAGGTACAAGCGAGATCCAGCGGATAGTGATCGCGAAGAACTTGCTGAGAGCCTAATGCACAAGCCCGCACGATAGTAAGGGCGGTACATCCAAGACTGCCGTTGTATAAGTCCACACACAAGCGAGGGCGGTGCGTGCGAGTTAAAACGGGATGATTCTTGATGACCACAGATTCGTTCGAGTTGGTGGATTGACCTGTAGTCCAGTTGAGCGTACCGCCCTTACTATCGTGCGGGCTTCTGCAATGATGTTTCATGTTGCATTTCTGAAACATCTGCGCTATGATTCTCGTCCTTTAGAAAATTTAACCTTAGAAGGAGAGTCATTTTATGAGCACCGCATCAGCCGCTACTTCAAATACGATCGGTTCGGCGTTTCTCGCTGAGCTTGAACAAGAGGCAAAAGTCGCACGCGAGGTACTTTCCCGCGTTCCTGCCGAAAAGTTCGATTGGAAGCCGCATGAAAAGTCGATGTCGTTCGGCAAACTTGCCTCGCATGTCGCCGAAATGGTCAGTTGGACCGGTCCAACGCTTGATCACCCTGAGCTGGATTTCGCAAAAATGGAATACAAGCCGTTCGAGCCGAAGACCACAGAGGAACTTCTCGAATTTTTCGATAAGAATCTTGCCGAGGCCGTCCAGGTTCTAAAAAATATGACGGACGATCGGTTCATCGAGCCCTGGTCATTGAGAAATGGCGAGGCCGTCTATTTCACAATGCCGAAGGTGGTAGCGATGAGATCGTTCGTGATGAACCACATCATTCATCATCGCGGACAACTTTCCGTCTATCTTCGCCTGAACGACATCGCCGTGCCTTCGATGTACGGCCCGTCGGCCGACGAAGGCGCGATGTGATCGATCGGTTTAAGGAATCTTCCGAGGCTCTTACGAAAATAAGGGCCTCGTTGATTTTGGTTTTCTTGTTTCGTGTATATTTCGTGGAGACACCTCTGAAAACATCCACGAAACGCACGAAAGAAGAAAGCAAGATCACGAACGAAGCATTTGAAACCATCGGATCGGCTCCATTTCGCGTTTATGGGACAAAGTGAGAAAATCACGGTTTATGAAACGCGTCACTTTACTGACTTTTATTATGACTGCGATGGCGGCCGTCTCGTTCGGACAGCCTGCCAAATCGCTGGAGTTTAATAGTCATCCTTCGGTTGTCGAGAAGAAGACGGCTAAGGCGATCGATTTCAAGAACAGCCCCGGAGCGTCGAGCTTTCGTACGCGCCTGCGCGAAGCGTTGAAAGGCCAGGTAAACTTCGCCGGACGGTACATCATTGCCGGTTGGGGATGCGGAACAGGCTGTTCACAGATGGCGGTGATCGACGCAAAAACAGGCCGTGTCCATTTTCCTGACCAGCTATCCGGAGTTTCCGCCTGGTTCGGCGCTCTGGATGACAACTACGAGGTCTATTCGTACCGAAAAGACAGTCGGTTGCTGATCGTCCGCGGAACACCCGGGCCAATGACGGACGGTGACTCTGACCAGAAGGCTGGCACATACTATTACCAATGGCGGGCAAACCGCCTCCGACTGATCAAGTTCGTACCGCAAGACCCGCCGAATGCCTGAGATTAACCTGGAAAAATTGCTCGCCGGTGATACGCGAACGGTAGCCCGTGCGATCACAAAGGTCGAGAACGGAACGGCCGGAGCGGCTGATCTGATGAAGGCCGTCTTTCCAAAGACCGGCAACGCGACCGTCATCGGGATCACCGGTGCGCCGGGAGCGGGCAAATCATCGCTGGTCGATAAACTGGCTCTTCATTATAAGGATGCGGGCGAACGCATCGGAATCGTCTGCATCGACCCGTCGAGCCCGTTCTCGGGCGGTGCGATCCTTGGCGACCGCATCCGCATGGCGACGCTTGGGCTTGATAAAAACGTCTTTATTCGCTCGATGGCGACTCGTGGAAATCTCGGCGGATTGTCGCGAGCTACTGTCGATGCCGTCGCGGTGCTCGATGCAGCAGGATTCGACAAGGTGATCGTTGAGACAGTCGGCGTCGGGCAGGATGAGGTTGAGATCGTAAAGGCGGCGGATGTTTCGGTTGTCGTGCTCGTTCCGGGCATGGGCGACGACATTCAGGCGATAAAGGCCGGAATAATGGAGATCGGCGATGTATTCGTGATCAACAAGGCCGATCGGGAAGGCGTTCTGCGGACCCAGAAGGAACTCGAAGCCCTGCTTTCGCTCGCGCATCGGCCTGATATGTGGAATCCGCCCATAGTTAAGACTATTGCAACTGAGAACAAAGGCACCGACGATCTCGCCGCGGCCATCGAAGGCTATTCGGGATACCGGTCAGAGTCGTCGGCTTCAAACGATCGCAAAACCGCGATCGCCCGTTGGAGGCTGACGGAACTTCTGCAGGAAGCTCTTTTGGAGCGGCTTCTGGCTAGAAATGGTACGCGTGAGGCGATTGACCGCCTTGCTGGACAGATTGCAGCGAAGAAAATCGATCCGTATTCGGCGATCGAAGAAATATTGGGACAGGGATGAAGATCAACCATCTTGGAATTGCGACGAAAGGCATCGACGAAGCTCTTGGCTTTTGGAGCGATGCACTCGGTCTTGAGAACGTTCACACGGAAGTCGTTGAGGATCAAAAGGTTAGGGTGGCGATGCTGCCGTTGGGCGAGAGCCGGATCGAGCTGCTTGAGCCGACCAGCGAAGATTCGCCGATCAGTAAGTTTCTGGAGAAACGCGGCGGCGGTATCCACCATATAGCGGTTGAGGTTGCGGATATCGAAGCTTCGCTCGCAAAGCTTAAGGAAAAGGGAATGCGTCTGATTGACGAAAAGCCCCGGATCGGT
>DAIOWA010000027.1:0-11344 GCA_036758705.1 Pyrinomonadaceae bacterium
CCCCCCGACCCCGCCGCAAAAGCCGAGCGTTAACATTTTACTGGAGGGCGGAAGCCGCTCGTTCTTCAATGGCGGGGCGGGTTTCGGCGGCACATTCGGGAGGTTGGGGACTCTTCTGAATTTCAACCACAAACGCGGTGACGGATCGCGCGAGAACACGAACTTCAAGCTTTTCGATCTTGCCTCGAAGGCGGCGTTTGATTTAAACGCTCGCAACTCGCTCACCGCGAAGTTTACGTTCTTCCGCGAGGATTCCAACCTCACTTACACGGGAGCGACCGAGGCAGAGTTCGCCGCGGATCCGAGGGGCAACATATTCAAGAACGATTTCTTTTACGGGCGGCGTTACGGGTTCTCGCTCCAGCACGCGGCCGTGCTCACGTCCCCGATCAGCCTCACGACGAATTTCTACTCCAATTACTTCTCGCGCGACTGGTGGCGGCAGACGTCGAATTCCGGCGAGCGCCCCTTCAGACTTTTCCGCCCATCGGACCCGACCAACCCGATCAGCGACGCGGACTGTTTGAGCCTCGCGGACCTTAACACGACGTGCGGGAACCGGGGGAACTTGAGAGACTATCTGACGTTGGGGGTGGAGCCGCGGCTGAATTTCAACTTCGACCTCGGGGCCGTCCGAAACGAAACGAACATCGGCTTCCGGATCCATCGGGAGGACCAGGACCGGCTTGGAAAATATGGCGATCTGCCGACCTCGCGAGACGGGCGTCTGATCGAGCAGAACGAGCGGAAGGCCCTCGCGTACTCCGGTTTCGTCCAGCACCGGTTCATATGGAAAGATATCGCGTTGAAGCCCGGGATCAGGATCGAAAAAATCAACTATGAGCGGTCGAATTTGCTTTTCAACGGCGGAGCCGGAGTGACCGGCGAAACTTCCCTGAGCGAGGTTATCCCGGGTTTCGGCGTAGCTTATTCCGGTCTGATGCACACCACCATATTCGCGGGCGTCCACCGCGGTTTCGCCCCGCCGCGAGTCGAGGATGTCGTGACGGACGCGGGAGGCGTGCGGGATCTCGATTCCGAATTGAGCTGGAATTACGAGGTTGGGGCACGCACACGGCCTTTCCGCGGCGTCGACCTGACGGCGACGTTTTTCCGGAACGATTACGAGAACCAGATCGTCGCGGCGTCCATCGCGAGCGGCACCCAGTTCACCAACGGCGGGCAAACGCTGCAGCAGGGTATCGAGCTGACCGGCTCGATCGACAGCGGAACCGTTTTCACCTCATCGCACAACTTTTACGTTCGCACCGCCTATACCTATCTTCCGCTCGCGGAATTCAGGGGCGACAGGCTGAGCACCGTTACTTCGGCGAGCGTCCTCAACCAGTACTGCCCGGCCGAGCGGCGTTTCTCTCCGACGGGCTGCATCATCACCGGGAACCGACTCCCGTACGCTCCGGAGACTCAGGTCACGACAAGCTTCGGCTATTCCCACCAGCGCGGGATCGACGCATTTATCGAAAATGTGTTCGTCGGAAGGCAGTTCGGCGATGATCTGAACGCCGTCAACCCCACGCCGAACGGGCAAACCGGAGCCATCCCGTCGCAGACCTACTGGAACGCCACGGCGAACTACAAAATCGAAAAATGGCGCTCGACATTCTTCGTTACCGCGAAGAACATCTTCGACCGCACCTTCATCGTCGACCGTTCGAGAGGCGTCCTCCCTTCCCAGCCCCGGCTCATCCACGCTGGCGTGAAAGTGAATTTCTAGGACGGCCGCCCGGGGACGTTCCGCGTTACACGCGCCGAATCCGGTCGGGCGTCACCCGTCTCAAACGCTCTGTTGCCTCGCCCCGATCTCGTTGGCCTTCGGCAGAATGAATGCTGAGTTTTTGTCCCTGCTTCCTACCGACTTTCTACCAGTCAAGGAAGCGGTGGAACCTGACATTTGTCAACAAAAAAGTCATGTTTCACCGCCCCACGATCCCGCAAGCAAATAAGCTGTTGGCGGTCTGTTGACTCGCTGAGGGAGAACGTCCGGATGATCAATAGCGTCGGGTACAGAAGGGTTTCGAAGAACCGCCCTTGCTCGATCTGTGGAAAACCGGATTGGTGCAGCACCACCGCGACGGAATCGATCTCGTTCTGCGCCCGATCCACCACGAACGCGGACCGGATCAGCCCTCACGGATGGGGAGTTTTCTACGATCACGATCCCGGTTTGCGGTTCGCGCGCCCGTTTCGCCCCATCCCTGCCCGAAAAAAGTTCGCTCTTTCACCCGCTTTGGCTCCGCCCGAGATAAGGGATCAGGTCTACCGCAAGCTGATCGAACTCTCACCCGCGTCGTCGAGTGACGAGATCGTGTTCGGACGCGGCGGGCTACGCGACCGGGGCGTTCTCAATCATGCGAATTATGGAAGTTTTCCAAAGACGGTCGGAGGTCGGGACGCTTTGGTCGGGAAGCTGGTCCAAGCGTTCGCGGGGGATCGAGCGCTGATTCCTCTCTCGTTTTCCGGAGTGCCAGGCTTCTGGAGGGATGAAGATGGTGAGACTCGCCTTGGGAGCAGGAAGGATTCGGTTGAAGATCTTATGCTGATCCCATTCGTCGGGTCCGACGGTCGCATCCGAGCGTGCCAGATCCGATTCATGAAGTTCGTTAGCAACAGGTCGGGGCGGTACATCTGGCTCTCATCCTCCAACGAGCGGACCGGGTGCGGTTCCGGGGCGCCACTGCATCACGCCTGCCCGCATTCGGCGTCGAACGAACCGGTACTGGTCACCGAAGGAGCGCTAAAGGCGGCAACCGCACAGAGGTTCCTCATCGATAGATACGTCGTCGGCAACAGCGGCGTGGCCACCTCCCACCGCGAGATCATTGGGACCGCGCGCGGGCGACCGCTCGAGATCGCGTTCGATCTCGACAGCTTTACCAACCCGCACGTCGCAAGAGCGTTAGCCGCTTTGGTGCGACTCCGCTATTCGGATCAAGCGTCCTTCGGATACGGCGATGGCGTCCGGATCGTCGTGTGGGAAGGTTCCATCAAGGGGATCGACGAGGCCCTGTTGGCGCAAGTTCCTCTGCTACACCTCAGCGTGCCCGAGTGGCTTAAACGCCTCAGCCCGAAATGCCTCGGCGAAGCGACGCGGCAACTGGCTCTGCTCACGCAGTAAAATTAGCGGCTGGCAGTCGGCGTGATGAGGCCATCAAGCGAACTGCCCCATATTCCTTTCTCCCTCGTCGAACAGGTCGCAACGATCATCGAAACGGGGATGCCGATCAACAACCGCGAATTGCTCGCCCTATGCATAGGGAGCGGGATTGACAGATTCGCGATCGATCCACATCTGTGCCACGAAGTCGCGGAGACCGCACTGAACTTTCTCATTCAGGCGAAGCACGGCAAAGAGCTACTTCGCGCGACCGACCCGTCCACCGCCTGCTCCAGCATCCTCAAACCTCTGCAGAAGAGGCTGCCGACGCAGTCTTGGCGGAGTTCCGCACAGGTCACGTACCAGCAATTTTCGACGCCTCCCCCGATCGCATATCTGGCTTCGTACCTGCTGGATCTGCACGCGGACGACCTCGTACTCGAACCATCATGCGGCACGGGCAGTCTTGCGGTCTGGGCTCAGGCGGCTGGGGCGGCGGTTGTAACCAACGAAATCGATCCGAGACGACGAGAACTTGCCGCGCTTCTCGGCTTTGATCCGACAGAGCACGATGCCGAAATCATCGACGACTTTTTGCCGGAGAGCATTGCTCCGAATGTTGTTTTGATGAATCCGCCCTTCTCTTCAACCGGCGGCCGTGTGAAGCGCAACCGGAACAAGTTCGGGTTTCGACACGTCGAGTCAGCACTTCGGCGACTCGCGCACGGTGGCAGATTCGCGGTCATTCTGGGCGAAAGCGGAGCACCTCGAACCCGAGCGGGACGGGTCTTCTGGGATTCACTCCCTCCATATATACGAGTCAATGGATCGATCGATCTTCCCGGTCGGGAATACTACCGCAACGGCACCACGGTCGGCGTAACTTTGATCCTCGGCCGCAAGTTGACGCCCGATGAGCGAGAGTCCGAGGCCGTGACGAGCGATATTCCCAGCATCACTGCTTCTTCAGTTGCGGACGCTTTCGATCGGGCACTCGCGGCGGGGTTGCATTTCAGCCCTCTACCCAAATCCATACACGAATAGATGTTATCCACTCACGACGAAATGACGGTGGGCACAGATGCGCCTTTTTTTGCCTCGCCGGCCGCGGTGACCTCCAGCGATGAGGATGCGCCGGACGCGACGGCTCAGACGCTCGCATATTCCCCACGTCACATTATGGGCGGGTCTCCGCACCCGGGAGTCATCGTGGAGACGCCCGGCCTCGCGAACGTCGAACCCCCGCCGATTCGCTACCGCCCGCATCTGCCGAAGGAGTTGTCCGATAGCGGACGGCTCTCCGCGATGCAGATCGAAAGGATCATCTACGCGGGCCAGGCGCACGAGCAGCGACTCGCCGACGGCTCCCGAGCAGGCATCAGCATCGGTGACGGAACCGGGACGGGGAAAACGGCGACATTGGCCGGTGTGATCCTGGATAATTGGTTCCAGTGGAGACGCAGAGCTGTCTGGTTCTCGGTGAAGGCGGACCTGATCGAAGCTGTGTCGGACGAGTTCGCGAGACTCGGGCTCGTCCCGCCGATAAAGTTGATAAACGATTTCCCGACCGACGGCGGGATCCCATTCGGCGACGGGATCGTCTTCTGCACGTACCGCTCGCTGATCGCCCGTTCGAAATCGGGCGGTCGCCGGATCGACCAGATCACCCACTGGCTCGGGAGCGACGGGGTCGTGATCTTCGACGAGGGGCACAAAGCGAAGTACGCGTTTGCGGACGATCGCGGCAAATCGACCCAAACGGGAGCGGCCGTGCTTGAGGTTCAGGAGTCGACCCGCTTCCCCGATGTCAGAGTCGTTTATTCCTCCGCCACGTCCGCCGGCGAGGTCCGCCACCTCGCGTACATGTCGAGGCTGGGACTATGGGGCGAGGGGACCAATTTCCCGCTCGGGTTCGAGCAATTCGCCGAGGAGATCGAATCGGGCGGCGTGGGCGCTTTGGAGATGGTCTGCCGCGATCTGAAAGCGATGGGCCGGTACCTTTGCGGGAACCTGAGCATGGGAACCGATCCGGAATCCGGTCTCGCCGTTGAATTCCGCGAAGTGACCCATTGGCTAACTCCCGCACAGCGCCGAATGTACGACAACATGGCGCAGGGGTGGCAAGAGGTCTTTCGGAACATCCACCGGGCTCTCGATCTTACGAATTCCGGCAAGGCAACACGCAGCCAGGCCGTCAACCAATTCTGGGCGGAGCATCAAAGGTGCTTCAGGAATCTAATCACCGCGTTCAAGGTGCCAACCCTGATCCGCGAGATCGAGGACGCCTTGGGCCGAAAGGAGTCCGTGGTCGTCTCCATCACCGGAACCGGCGAGAGTCAGACGAAAAAACAGATCGAGCGGGCGGCTGACCAGGAAGAGGCGATCGACGGCCTCGACTTCAGCCCGCGCGAGACGCTGACCCGGCTCGTCGCGAACTGCTTCCCCACCGCATGCTTTCAGGAGCGCACGAACCCGTACAGCGGAACCATCGAATTCATTCCCGTTCTCGATCCGGATGGCAACCAGGTCGAGAGCCGAGCAGCCTTGCAGATGAGGGCCGAGCTACTAGACAAACTCTCCGTTCTCGAAGTTCCGGAGCACCCGCTCGATCAGCTGGTCAATTACTTCGGGGTCGAGAATGTGGCGGAGATGACGGGGCGAAAGAAGCGTCTGATCCGCACAACTTCGGGCACGCTTGAATATCGGCCCCGCCAACTTGCAGGCGTTCCGTCGAAGCTTGTCAACCTGCACGAGAAGAACGCGTTCCAGAACGGCGACAAGCGCATCGCGATCATGTCGGAGGTCGCCTCGACGGGCGATAGCCTCCACGCCGGGCATCATGTTGGCAACAAGCAAAGGCGTCTCCACATCGCCGCGGAGCTGAAATGGTCCGCCGACAAGCAGATCCAGGACTTCGGGCGCACCCATCGCACCGGGCAGGTCGCGCCGCCGGTATATCTGCTGGTGTTCACGGAACTCGGCGGCGAGAAACGATTCTCCGCGACCATCGCCCGCAGGCTCGGCAATATGGGGGCCCTCACCAAAGGGGACCGGCGTGCGGAGAAAGCGGGCAATCTCGATAAGTACAACCTCGAATCGAAGGAGGGCCGTTCCGCTCTGAATGTCGTCCTTTCGAGCATCATGCGGGGGAGCGAGATCGGCGGCATCGAAGATCCTAAGCAGGCGCTGCGCGATATGGGACTTGTAAAGGTGGTGGATGGTGTGGAGCAGGTTCCCGAAGGCGAAAGGACGAACATCCCGCGATTTCTAAACCGTCTACTTTCGCTCGAAGTTGACCGGCAGAATGCTCTGTTCGATCACTTCTACGAGACATTTCTCGAAACGCTCGAATATCTGAAACAGAAGGGAAAACTGGACGACGGGATGGAAGACCTGAAGGCCGCGTCCGTCGAGATCGCCGAACCTCCACAAGTGCTTCACTCCGATGTGCTCACTTCCGCGAAGACGGTCTACTATAAGCTCAACCTGAAAGTGGCAACGAAACCTGCAAGATATTTGGAATTATCCGAAAGCGGGGTTCATCAGTTCTTTCAGGATCGGCGTGACGGCTCGTTCGTTGCGGTCCGTCGAACGCTATCGCACACCGATCCGGAGACCGGGGAAAGATATCAGATGTTCTCTATCTCGAAGCCGATAGGCCGGAATCTCTCGTACGTCCGCGAGAGCGAATTGAATCAGAAATACCGCATCGTCCCAAAAGCGAAGGCGGAGAAATGGTGGCTACAAGAGGAAGCAAAGATCCCTCCGTATGAACACAAAGCGGTTCACCTTCTCAGCGGGGCACTTCTCCCGATATGGAAATACCTGAAAACTCTAAGCAAGGATGCTCTCGATATCGTTCGGACGACAACGGATGACGGCACCAGACTCGTCGGCGTTAAGATCTCCGAAGACCGTTTGCGCGATCTGTTTCGTCATTTCGGGTTGCGGTCCGACATTCCGTCCACGGCCCCCGAAGTGCTCAGGCTGGTCGACTTTGAAAACAACACCGTACAGCTCGACGGCGATATCCGAATCAAAACGTCCCGATTCCAGGGGCGTCTGCTTACCGAGATCTGCCCTTCGACCTTTGAACAGATCCGCGAACTTCGAGGAATGGGTCTGGTCAATATCGTGCAAAGTGGAAAACAGCGGTTTTTCCTTCCTGAACGATCCCCGGATGCTTACCTCGAACCGATCCTTGCGCTCTACTCGCCCAAATCCACCGACATCGATTTTCTGCCGGAGTTGGCGACCGTGTTTCAACCTGTTGAAGCGTCCGAGCCGATAGAACTCCCCGGATGGTTGGTCGAGCCTGTTCAAACGGAGATGATGAGTCTCAAAATATCAGAGGAAACGCTGTTCGCGAGTTAACAATTGAAAGTGGTCAAACAAACATGTTCTTAAAAAATTGGTCTTTAAAAAGTAACTTCCGGGTCTTATGCGGGTTTTTAGTTATGTAGGTTGAATAGCGACAGGTGATCCAGACGCATCCGGCACGGAAGGTCCGCGGGGAGAACGGTTTGCTCGAATGAACCTCTCGTCGACTCCATCAGAAAATCCGCCTTATGAACAACCAAATTAATGTCACGAACGTCGACACAGTATCGTTGATTCTAGAGGAGAAGATAGCGTTATACGCCCGGGTGCCTCATTACGTGCTTATCACCGGCGAGCGGGGGACCGGCAAGACGACGATCGCCCGGCAGCTGCACGAGCAAAGCCCCAGATCGAAGCGGGAGTTCGTGAGCGTCAATTGTGCAAGCTTCACATCCGAGCTGCTGGAATCGGAGCTGTTCGGTTATGAAAAAGGAGCCTTCACAGGAGCAGCATCGGCGAAGGCCGGCCTGTTCGAGACGTCCGGGGGCGGAACCCTGTTCCTCGACGAGATCGGCGATCTCACGCTGGCCCTCCAGGCGAAACTCCTTAAGGCAGTTGAAGAAAAACGCATCCGCCGGGTCGGCGGCACGTTCGAACGGGAGATCGACGTCCGCATCGTGGCCGCCACATCCCGAAATCTGAAGGAGATGGTGAGACATGGGGCGTTCCGTCCCGATCTTTTCGACCGCCTCAACATACTGCAACTCGAGACGATCCCGCTTCGGTTCCAGAGGGAACGGATTCGCGAGCTTTTCGTGAAGGAGATCGAAAGGCAGTCCGAGACGGTAGGCCGAACCTTGCCGTTCGAGATCGATGATGCGGCGGTGGAAGCCGTGCAATCACTCGAATGGAGAGGCAATTACCGTGAACTAAAGAACTTTGCCGTGCGACTCGCCGTCGAAGCGATGGACGAAACCGCGATCACGGCCGAACTCGTCATTCAAATGGCTCGAGACGGGTGGGCAGGCGAGACGACAATTTGCTCCGCCAGCGAAGCTCGCTCCTCCGACATTTGGCACGAGCCTCGGCACACGAAACAAAGCCTCGTGATGGTCACCTTTGATGCCGAAACCGATGACCTCGACACCGTGTACGTGAAGGCCGCGGCGACATTCATCGAGCATGCGTTGAAACAAAGCAACGGTAATCTTCGTCGTGCCGCTCGTTCCATGAACACCACGCATTCGACGCTTTCACGGATCCTCAAAAAGAACAACGAAAGGAAGGCTCGCATCGACGTGAGCTCGAACGGCCTTACTCTTTCGGCGGCGGCGTGAGCTGCTGGATATTCTTCTGAAATCCGTCGCTAAGCTCTCAGCTCAGTTTCATCTCTGGTGATCCAACACTAAGCCGTTCCTCGATCGGATTCGAACTCGAAGAAGTGTCGCTCGAAACCGCGAGTCGTAGTTCCCTCCTTTCAACTCCCATTTGAGCAATCTGCCCGATCCGGGCTTCCACCCTCAGCAGACACCCGTTTTCCCTCGCCTTCCGTGCGGAGATAGCGGAAGAAATGAGCGGAAGACAGCGGTGTGGAAGGAGAGGAAAGCATGGACATTCTGAACAGCGGCTCGTTCGTCACGCTCGACAATCGTGAAAAGATCGATCAGCTCATCTACACCGCCCGCGAACTCGCGACCGAGGTGAGTCGCGCGGAAGGCTTCCAGAACGGCGGGCAGACCAATCATCAATTAGGACTCGAGATGTGGAAGGGGACGGAGTACTTGTGCAGGTCCCACGAGGAAGCAAACATCCGGAACCTATTTCTTAGCAAATTCCTCGAACGACTTCGCGAGATCGAAAAGGAAAGAGGTACGCAGACCAAGTCGGTCGTCGCTAGGGCGGATAGTCGTGCATTTGTTCCGGTTTCGAAGACCGAGCCCGTTTCAATACAAACGCCTGCGATAACGCAGGCGAGGCCGGAGCAGTTGCCACCTAACGAGGCAAGGGATGAGTACCTGGGAGTTCTTTCCGGTGACGATGCCGAGAACAAGCAATCATCCTACGCCGACGAGTGCGTGCCGGAATGCGAAGCGGATATCGAGGCGATCGTGGACAGGCTTGATAATGAAACTGCCGCCCCGGATGACGATCACCCATCCGGAGAGATCGGCGCCCTCGCAGTGCAACCGGAGACAGAGGCAGTCTCCGACGTTGGCGCCATCGAAACGGCGGCGGACGGTTCCGAAGCCGTCGAACGAGGCGGCTCAAACGATGTCCCTGACGAAGAAGCCCGTCCCGACCTCACAGAACCCGTTGAGCCGGAGTCGATCCCGTCGATCGTTCTGGCCGAAAAAGAGCCGTACAACCTCGACGCGTGCACCATCACTGCCGTCATCCAAGTGCTTCCGGAAGCGTCCGGGATACGCAAATGTGTTGTCAGCTTGCGAACCCACGATTTCGCGCCGATGGTCACGGTCAGCGAGGGCGACGCCGGGCAGCTTCTCCCGCACGTATCCGCCGCGTTGAACGACGCCTTGGCACGATACCGGATCGATCTGCCCGCGAAAGCGGCCGACAAACTGAAGAAAGAAAAGCCCGCCGCCAAGAAACAAACTAAGTCAGGCGCGAAGCCGGTGAAGGCGGTAACGGTTCCGTCCGGAGCGGCAACGATTGTCGCCGCCTCTCCCGTCACGAATCCCGAAACGGATCAAGGCCAGCGGGGGCTGTTCGCGTCGTGAGCCAAAGCATGAATACCGGGAGAATCGAATATGGAACAGAAGAAAGAAACACCGGCTCATGAGGCGACCGCCAGCGCGGAGCCCGTCACGGAGCCGAAGGCGACGATCAAGATCGAAGGGCAGGAGTTCGAGCTGGACGCCGCGTTGGCACAAGAGGACAAGACCTTGAAGGTCGTCCTCCAGCCGCACTTCGCTTCGGTCGAGAACGCGAGCATCACGCGCGAGGTGAAGGACGGGAAACTTACGGTCACGATCGTGAAGCGCGCCCAGCATAAAGGAGCTCGGTGAACGGCGAAACCCCGTTCGATCTATTGATCGGCGAAACGGAGCGAGTGAACCCGGCGATCCTTCTCGCCGAGGAGTTCATGCGAAGGGGCGCCGCAGACCTTCTGAGTCCGGAAGAGATAGATCGGGCCGCAAAGGTCTTGAACGAGAGCCGGACGGAGATCGAGACCACCAAGCGTCAGATCGCAGCCTTCGTAAGATCATCCCCGAGCGCGTCGAGGCGGACGCCGGCAGGATTCTAACCAGTGAGTGTGCAGTTCATTTCACCAAGTTCGAGCCGGCGTGGGTTCGGCGAACGGCTTTCGAGATCGCTCGAGTACCTAAGCTTCAAAGCCCGAAGTCACAACGCGGTCACCGCTTTCGAGCTTGTCGAACGCGTCATCTCCGAGCAGCGAAAGTACTTGATGTATCGAGAGATGTTCCCGACGGAGTGGAAGCGGTCGAGGGCAAGTCTGTACCGTCGCGGGTACTACGCGAGGTACAGCGAGCGTGTGAACGAACTGTTCAACCTGGTCAACGGTAACTGTTTCCCGTTGCTGGAGTTCGCCTACGACGATCCGGAGAACGAGTTCGAGCAGTTCGCGATCCCGCCGATGAACGTTGATCTGTGCTGCGAGGAAATCTACTTCGAGAATCTGAAGGTCAGTTACGCCGCCGCGTTGATCTTTTACGTTCCCGACGAGGCGTGGGACTTCCTGAACCATCGATTCAAGTTGTCGAGAGGCGATTTTCCGGAGATAGCCGCCGATCCCCATCCGAACGTGTGGGACAGAAAGAACGGCTCGCTGCTCGCGGAACTCCTGCGATTGGTCGATCACTCGACGGGCAATCCGTGGCTCGATAGCAACTACTGCCAAACGGCCGATTGGTACAACTGGGACCGGGA
>DAIOWA010000028.1:0-11323 GCA_036758705.1 Pyrinomonadaceae bacterium
GTTCGGCGGCGGCCTCGGTTTCTACTTGCTTCTGTTTCTCCTCGTCCAACTGGTTAGTTTTTTCGATATGCGTCTCGGCGACTGCCGCGTCGGGCCCGACTTTCGGCGGGCGCGGGAAGTTCGCCAACGCCCAGAGGATTATCGAGATCGCCAGAATCACGGTCCCGGCTCGTTTAACGAACATCCCGGCGCGTTGGTATACGTTCAGAAAAACGACCTTGAAATTCGGCATCCGATAGGGCGGCAGTTCCATCAAGAGCGGCGGCGTGGGACCTTTAAGGATCGTCCGCTTCAAAATAAAGGCGACGATGATCGCTGTCACCACACCCAGAACGTACATCGACAGGATCAGCACCGCTCCGACGGATACGAAGCCGAGCACGTACTGCCCGGTGAAAAACGCCCCGACCATCATCGTGTAAACGGGGAGCCGCGCCGAGCAGCTCATGAACGGCGCGATCATGATCGTCGCCAGACGGTACGCTTTGTCTTGATGCCAAAGGGGACAGGAATCGGGAGCTTCTCCTGTTGCCGCTGATGCGGATCGGTGCCGTGGCTGTTGATGGCGGCCGCACGGCGGCCGTCGTTGCCCCGTGGCACCCGTTCCGGTTGGCGGCGATAAGGCGGAAGGCGGAACTGCTGGCCGGACTTGTTCGGGAACTCCTCACAGCCAAGGAGATCGACTTCGGCGATCCGCGTCTCTATTTTAAGGATCTGGAGCAAGAGCTGAAGCACCCCTTTTACCCGGAGGTGGTGCTCGGCTGGAACCAAAAGCAACCTGAGGTCCTCGTTCTGGCCGACACCGTTGGGGACTACAGCTTGCACGAACCCCCGCTCGCGGGCAATGACGGATTCGACGACACGAACGAGAACCCCACGGAGGCGGCGAACGGGGTTGTGTCTCTCGTGAGGCGTTACCTTGATTTGTACCCGCACGAACAAGCTGATTTATCGGTCGTCTTGTACAACTGCGATTCGGCCAGACTGCCGCAGGCTGTAGTTGACAAGATCGGAGACGCTTACAGCGATGAAGACGACGTTCGGTGCCAGATCATCCTCCGTCATCGCGATGCGAAAACGTTACGATCCCTGTACGAGAAGATCGTGGAATCCGCGGACTCCGATGCGGATTCTTACAGTGCGAGCGAAGCGACTCGCGACTTCATGGCCAGGCTGAGGATCGGGATAATGGCCGATCAGGCTCCCGTTCCTTCGAGCGAGGACGCCAGACCTAACGACCTCGTGTTTTCCCAGGATGTTATCGCTCGCCACGCGAAGCTGGAATGGTATCCGGAAACGGCCAAACCGGAGAACTTGGAAAAACTTGTCCCGCCCAGGTGGTCGCGGCGACGTCCGTCATCCATCGATGACATGAAATCGGTCGTTTACTTATGCTGCCCCGTCCAATCCTCCGAGGGGTGGGCGTTTCTGACAGCGCTTACCACATTCCTAAAGGGTGACTGGGACGGCGACACGTCGCGCCGCCTGTTGCCGGCACGCGAACTCGACTTCCGCAGCGTTGAGACGTCGAGGATATTCGACGAAACCCACAACCTTGCGAACTGGGTCGTGAACTATGACGAACTGCTCGATCGGAGGCAACTCGCGAACCAGAACGTTCGGGTGATCCGCTATAAGCAGTCCGCGACCCAAGGGCGCAACGTGATCATCTCCTCAAAGGCCCCGCTCGGCCTGCTCCGCTCGATAGTCCTCAGTCGGATCAAGGACTTGAACCTTGGGCTCGAAGCACCGGAGGAAAAACGTCTTGCGGAGAAATTCATCGATGACGCTAAAGAGATCAGCGGGGATATCGTTCTGCGCGCGGCGAAAAGAGGACGAAGCGCGAGTGAGCTGATGGGCGTCGTCCTGAGCCAGTTCCTTATCCGCCAGGAGCTTGGCGCTGAGCGTTCGTTCGGGTGGTACTTCCTGGACGACTATGCGGAATGGCTGGGTCAACGGGAACAACAGATTGCGGACTTGCTGGTCCTGAGTCCCGAACAGCTTCAACCGAGCGACAACGTTCGCCGCCTGGCGTTGATAGTGTCCGAGTCGAAGTACATCGATGCGGGAAGTCTGTCGGCGAAGCGAAAGGAATCACAAAAACAGCTGCGCGACACAGTAAGGCGGATCACCGATGCTATCTTCGGCAATCCTAAGCGGCTCGATCGGGAGTTGTGGCTCGCAAGATTGTCGGATCTGATCCTCGACGGGGTCAAGGTCCCGGCGATCGCGAGTGTGAATCTTGCGGACTGGCGGCGTGCCATCCGTGACGGAGATTGTGAGATCTTCGTTCGGGGCTATTCGCATGTTTTCGTTTCCGGCCCCAGCGACGCGAGCGATTGCTCGGACTTTGCAAGAATCGCTGATGTGGAAGAGTCGTTTCAGGAGGTATTCGACCGCGCAAAAGTACGGAATCTGGTGCTCAAGTATTTTCAGGACGAGAACCCACTCGATGTCCGAAAACAGTTAACGGAAGAGAGAATATGGGACTACCAGAAATACCAGCAGCCCATCGCGAGTTCTCGACCGGTTTATGTTCCGACGGAGCCGATCGATACCCCAATGCCATCGTCCGCGAAATCGGCATCGGCGGGGGAACCCGACCCCGCCGTCAACGATTCCCAAGCTCGAACGGGCCACGCCGAGCCCGAACCTCTTGGGCGCGCCTCGGCGTCCGGCGCGGATTGTTCGCAGGATCCGGTTGTTGATCTTCCGCCGAAAACTGAAACTAGCCGCAAGTGGACTTACCCTCGGATCGAACAGCTTCTTGAAGCCGCCCATGGCACTTCGTCACAAACCGACGACGATGAAGCTTGGCTCAAGCAGATCGAGAGTCGGACGAAAGCGGCCCTTCAGCAATTTCAGCTTCGGTCGAAGCTCGAGAGCGCGTTACTGACCCCTAACGCGGCGCTCCTGAAGTTTGCCGGAAGTTCTGATTTGACGGTGGAGCAGGTGTCAAAGAAGCGTTCCGAGTTTCTAACCACTTACGGCATCAACGTCATCTCCGTTCGACCGGAGCCGGGGCTGGTGTCGATCTCCGTCGAACGGCCGAATCGTCAGGTTATTCAGTTGCAGGAATTGTGGAAGCGATGGCACCCTGATTCGGAAAATGGGAACCAGGAGCTGCTTATCGCCGTTCGCGAAGACGATAACAATCTACTCTACCTTTCCCCTGGGAAAGAGCACGCCCCGCACACCCTGATCGCCGGCTCCACGGGGAGCGGAAAATCAGTTTTGATGCAAAACATTATTTTGGGGATAGCGGCGACGAATACGCCGGCGCAAGCCGAAATTGTTTTGGTAGATCCGAAGCAGGGGGTGGACTATTTCCAGTTTGATGGGTTGCCGCATATCCGAAACGGCATCATCGACGACCAGTCGGCGGCGCTGTCACGGCTCGAATCGCTGGTTTCGGAGATGGATAGGCGCTACTCGCTGTTCAAGGAATCCAGGACGAACAGTTTGCGTGCGTATAACAGCAAAGCGTCCGAGTCCGAGCGCCTGCCGGTCATCTGGCTGGTGCACGACGAATTCGCCGAGTGGATGATGGTGGAAGACTATAAAGCCGGCGTCTCGAACCTCGTAGCGCGCTTGGGTGTGAAGGCGCGCGCGGCCGGTATTTATTTGATTTTCGCGGCCCAGCGCCCCGATGCAAATGTAATGCCGATGCAGCTACGTTCCAACCTCGGTAACCGACTCATTCTTCGCGTCGATTCCGAAGGAACCTCGGAGATCGCGCTCGGCGAGAGGGGAGCAGAACGGTTGCTAGGGAAGGGGCACCTGCTGGCAAATCTGGAAGGCTCCCCGCTGTGCTACGCTCAGGTTCCGTTCGTCGATTCGTCCTTCATGGAGGAGTTTACCCGCGTTACGGGAACGTGACCGCGTTCATGCGGATCCCATGGTCCGGATCTGTTTCCGCACACACGCGGTTGTTCAGCTCGGCGTCCCGATTGTGTCCAGTTTCGGACAAGGCTTGCTCGGCCTTTTAAGCGGGCCTCCAAGTGCGTTCCCACCGAATGATCAGGATGAAAGCTCGACCATAAATGTCGAATCTCGCCCGCATATTCCTGGCCCTGTTCCGCTTTGGGTTAAAAAGCCTTCCTTTGTACGGACCATTCCGCAGTGATACTTGTCGAACTGTAAAAAATAAGTTATCAAATTATACGGATTGATGGTAACATGGTTTTGCACAGTAACACTCGTGATGTTACTGTGCACATTAGATGTTATCATGCTGATTCTATGGTACAGAAGGCCATCTATGGTTTACAAGACTACTTAGGGGAAACGCTCGGTCTTTCGATCAAGATCGAACCCTGGATCGGCCGAAGTAGCCTCCCGCTCTTTCTGAGGGACCGTTACGAATTCTACGAGGTAACCATACTTGAGCGGCCTTTTCTCGCTCTCGTCGAAATCAACCCGGAAGAGAACACGCCAGGTGCAATAAGAAAGCACTTCGAGCAAGTCCGGAAGAATTGGAACATCGACTCGATCTATATCACGCCGTCGATGCCTGCATACAATCGTAAGAGATTGATAACCCACAAGATCCCTTTTATTGTTCCCGGCAATCAAATGTACCTGCCGGATCTTGGTGTTGATCTACGGGAGCATATTGCCAGAACTAGGCTCTCACGAAGCTCGGCAAAACTCAGCCCCTCAACCCAAACAGTTGTCCTTTTCGCGTTGCTATGTGGGACCGATCTGGTGTTCACCCCTTCAACCTTGGCGGACAAACTTCCATATTCCCAGATGACGATGAGTCGAGCTTTTGACGAACTCGAAATGCTAGGACTCGGAAAGATCGAAACGGAAGGGCGGGAACGGGTGCTACATTTTGAAGGCGGCAAGAGGCAGCTTTGGGAATCGTCTAAAGGTACCCTCTCAAGTCCTGTGAGGAAACGCTTTCATATACGATCGGCAGGACAACACGTCGTCGGTGTCCGCTCGGGGCTGACGGCTCTTTCGCACTACAGCATGTTGGCGGAGCCCGCCAATCCGGAGTATGCACTCAGCCCGAAAGAGTGGAAGGAGTGGCGGGGTTCCGAGAAGGTTGAGACATTTCTTGTACCGGACCTTGATTCGAGCCATATCACGATCGAGGTTTGGAACTACGACCCTAAGATTTTTGCAGAAGCTGGGACTGTCGACCGATTTTCCCTGTACTTGAGTTTGACGTATCAGAAGGATGAGCGCGTCGAAGCTGCCCTAAAGGAAATGATTGAGAATATCGAATGGTGAAAGGGATCGAAAAATTCAAAGAACACTTTGCAGGATTTGAGGACAAATACATACTGATCGGCGGTTCCGCATGCCAGCTGGCAATGGCGGACGTAGGGGTCGACTTCAGAGTGACAAAGGATCTCGACATCGTGATCGTCGCCGAAACGCTCGATCCGGCATTCGTGAAGCGATTCTGGGAGTTCGTCGAAGCGGGAGGATACGAGTCGCGTCAGAAGAGTACAGGTGAACGGCGCCTATATCGGTTTCATTCGCCCCGGAATGACTCGTATCCTTATATGATCGAATTGTTCTCGCGAGTCCCTGACGCGATCTCATACGAAGGTGAAGGCCGATACACGCCGCTCCCCGTGGGTGAAGAAGCGTCAAGCCTTTCTGCACTATTGATGGACGATACTTATTATGAATTGGTTCACGGGGGAACCGTTGTAGTTGACGGCCTGCCGATCCTCAAGCCTGAATACATTGTTTTGTTGAAAGCAAAGGCGTGGCTGGACCTGACTGAAAGGCGGGGGGACGGCGAGACCGTAAAGGGTGACGATATAAAGAAACACAAGAACGACCCTTTCCGGCTGTTTACAATCCTTTCGCCCGAACTGCGAATTGATATTGCGGAAGAGATCCGTGCGGACTTTGGCAGATATCTCGAAGCGATGACCCAAGAGACTATCGACCTGCAGAATCTCGGGATTCGCGGAATGGAACTCGAAGAGGTGATAAACAGCTTTCGACTGATTTACGGGATCGAGGCATCTTGATTCGACTGTCGGCCCTGAGTTAAATCAGGCTTCCAAGTCTTCTTCAGCGCATTGAATGTACTCGCCAAAAATGCGATGGAATTCATCAACCTCGCGACATGGAATCGAGGCGCATTCCATTAAAGTAAGAGCTGTGTTTCTTGGGGGGTACGCGTGGGGCTCGGCACGCCATTTTCATCCATAGTGATCAATTTGAGCTTTGTTAGTCTTGTCTTCATAGTTCCTAATGGGACCTCGAATACGCTGGCTAATTCGCCGATCGATCTCCACCCCGAATACAATGGCCGACTGTCGAGGATCTCAAAAAGTCTGTCGCTTGGTATTGTGATACACCGTGAAAAATGTTCCGCCTGCCAAAACATCCACTCAGGCTCGAATTTATCATTCAAGTCCCGCAGGTCCTGATTCGCTTTTGGGTCGACAATGGCGATCTTAACCAGTTGCTCCTGGGCTTTCTTAAGGGCTAACTGATGTTTCCGTACGTCCTGGCTGGATAGGCCATACTGAGCCCATGAATTCTTATGTAAAAAGTTTGGCGGCTTTGAATCGTCGTCCTCGAACAGCGAAGGGTGATTAGCGGTCGCAAAATAACTGCAATGGCCGAGGACCAAATGTCCGATCTCGTGGCAAAGGCAAACTCGGTAAACGTCGGGGCGAGTCTCAAAAAGGTCCTGGTAGTTTTGATTGATCTGGATCAGGTCATCCACGCCAGGGTCTATCCTCGCGAAGCAAGAGGAGGAATCCGTTTCGTCAAAGAAGTCCCACTCCGTAGAAATGTCGAGCCAGTCGACGAACCGATCGACGTCCAAAACATCGTTGTGGTGCGCAAGATGCTGGCGAAACGCCCGACTAAAATTAAGGGCTATCGAATCGACCACATCATGCTTCGTGAACTCGGTAAGCCGTGGTGTTTGTATGCCGTGCGTGATCATTTCATTTGTTTCGACTCTCGTCTGGCGAGTTTCTTCGCCTCTTCCTCCGCTTCACGTGCGATAGCCTCTAGCTTCTCGGGCGTCAAAACGATCGCGGCCTTAAATAATTTGCTGAATGATCCTTGTCTGGCCGGATCCTCTTTCGCCGCTTGAGCTAACTGCTCCAGTACGTCAGTCGAGCGCCCCGCAGCAAGCAAAAGCGCATCCCTCTCCGCATCCTCACAATTCAATCCGGTAACGATCTTTTCAATTGTCTCGGTGGTGGGGTTGTAGCCCAATCGATCATTCTCGAGTTTCGAATAGTAACTATAGTCCATCGAAATGGCGTTCGCGACATCGCGCTGCGTCAGCCCCTTGTCGCGACGAATCTTTTGAAGGGTTTTTCCAAAGGTCATAAGAAAAGCGGAAAATAGAGGTTGACAGTCCACCTCCATTTCCTTATATTTAGTGGACAGTGGATGTCCATTTTATAGCAGGGCGTCCCGAAACGCAACGACTTATATAAAAGGAAACAGCAATGAGCGAGCAAGAGACAACCAAAAAGGAAATGGGACCGAAGAGGATCAAGTTCTTTATCGATAAGGAGCCGTTTGAGACAGCGGAACGTCAGCTTTCTGTCCGATCCCTGCTTGTTGATTTCGCAAAGGAAGATCCCCAAACGACGACCCTGGCGTTAAAGGACGGTAACGAGTACAGGAAATACGGGGACCTGAATGAATTGGTGACCATGAAAAGCGGTATGAGATTTGTGGTGTTTCACAATGATCCAACTCCCGTGTCGTAGAGGTATGGTGATGTTCGGACCAGAACGATTACTGTCAGACGTGCGAAACCTGGGCTTCGAAGCGGAGATATCCAAGGGTCGCGACAACAACAGTTTTGTTGTCATCCGCGGCTATGAAGTGCTCCTTGGCCGATTCGCCGGTCGAATCGTCGATCTCGGAATTATGGCGCCCCCCGATTATCCTCGCAGCGTGGCGTCGGCAATTCACATCAAGGCAAACCCGCAACTACTCGAAAAAACTGACACAGTTCCGAATGTCCGAAACATCACCGACAGCGCTTTAGGTGAGGAGTGGCGTTACTGGAGCAAGAACTTCAATTGGACCGGGGATCACAGCACGCGACGTCTGATCTCCCAAATAAATACTATTTTCAAAGATGCCTAAGGAATTCAGCATTGCCATGCCGCAGTCGGTCGGTGACGTTTTGCGGGGTCATCTTATCCGGGATGATTACGAAGAGGATTTGAGCTTTGCTTTATGGACGCCATCCTACGGTAGTAATCGGCTCACCGCACTCATACATTCCCCTATCCTGCCGACCGAAGGCGATCGCCAGCGTCACGGGAATGCGAGTTTTAATCCGCAGTACTTCGAGAGGGTGTGCAGTCTTGCGTTAAGGGAGGCGGCCGGAATCGCCTTCCTGCACAGTCATCCGGGAAGCGGTTGGCAAGATATGAGCCGGGACGATCTGAACGCCGAGTTGAAACTCTCCGGCGCGACTATGGGGCTTACCGATCTCCCACTGGTCGGACTCACGGTAGGCCACGATGGCACATGGAGCGGGCGCTTCTGGACGCACGTTCACGCGAAGGGCTATGAGCGAAAATGGTGTAGGAACGTTCGCGTCGTGGGCGGACGATTACAAGCATTTTTTTCGGATCAGCTGGCCCCAAAGCCCGAATTTCGCAACTTGTTCAAACGCACAGTTACGGTCTGGGGGGAAGAAAATCACGCAAATCTCGCTCGGCTGCGAATCGGCATCGTCGGCTTAGGAAGCGTCGGGAGCATGGTGGCTGAGAGTCTCGCAAGAATGGGATTTGAGAACTTCGTTCTGTTGGATTTCGACGAGGTGCAGCCCCACAACCTTGACAGGTTGCTCGGTGCGATGGAAAAGGATATAGGGAAACTAAAAATTGACGTCGCGGAACGTCAAATACGGAGATCCGCGACCGCTCGCCATCCGGTTATTGCCAAAATACCTTTCAGCATCGCCGAAGAACCGGGTTACAGGGCGGGTCTCGACTGTGACGTTCTGTTTTCGTGTGTCGACCGCCCGCGACCCCGCTACATACTAAATCACTTCGCCTACTCACATCTCATCCCGGTTATTGACGGTGGTGTCGCAGTGAGATTCAAGGGTGGCGAATTTTCCGGCGTCGATTGGCAACTTCAAACAGTTGGGCCTGATCATCCGTGCTTGAGTTGCCTGGGCGCGTTCGATATGGGCGATGTCGCAACGGAGGTCGAGGGTAAACTCGATGATCCGTCATATCTCCAGGGCCTTGCCAACGATCATCGTTTCAAGCGGAATGAAAACGTATTTCCTTTCAGCTCGAACCTTGCATCCTTGGAAGTACTACAGCTTATATCCCTCTCAACCGGTATCGCCGGCATCTCCGACTTTGGCGTTCAGCGGTTCCGATACTTGCCCGGAATTCTCGACGCAGATACTGAGAGGACATGCCTTCGTGATTGCGAGTTTACTTCGATGATCGCACAGGGTGACAGACATTTTGCTTTGTTCGGTCGCGATATTGGGGCCGAGTTAGCACGTGCTCGCCAAACGAGCAATAAATCCAAATCAAAAAGGAGCGCATAGAAAATACATGGCAGTCCGAATCACTTGTATAAACAAAGACAACGGGTATCACGAGAATCCGCATGAATCCATCGAGTGGCTAGGCTGGATCAACGAGCAGACCAATAAGAGCGGTCGATCAAGCCGCCTCGACATGTATGACTTCGTGTCGAAGCAGGGCGGGCAGGCATTCGTTAGAGACAGCCACGGAAATGTTGCTTACGTCCACGGCGCAGTATCAGCTACGGGCAACCCCTACGTCCGAACGGCCAGCGACGGGAAATGGACGAACAACCTGCTTTCGTTGCCGGAGTGTGTTTGAGGAGATGCGAACGGCATATCTGCAGTAGGTCTGTCTGGTGTTGCAACAGCCCCTCAGCGGCCCCGCCGGGAGCTGGTTGTCTGAAACGCGCCGCTGCGAATCTCGTTTCACCGGTGGCTTGACGTTATTCAAGATGATCCGCGTTCAACATGACGTCCCTCCTCGGCGGTTCTTTCAGAATGTAGTTGCCTTAACCTCTGCAGCCTTTCGTTGTAGGATGAGCCCTTTTCGACAATGTGGTAGTCCTGATGCCTCAGGTAGTGCTTTTCGGGGACGTTGCTGTCCTTCGCCCATCCCAACCCCGCGTGGATCGATTCACGGTCTTGACCCGCCGTATCGCGTTCCGTCGCGTTCGCCGCGCGCAAGGTATGGAACGTGACATCGTCGCTCACGCCCGCTCGACGGAACAGATCTTTGATCAGATTATAGTAGTTCGTTGTATTGAACACTTTTTCGTCGTCATCGCGTTCGAAAACGCCCGCCGCTTCCATCTCGTCGTAAAGCCAGGTCGAGATGTCGACCGTCTTGGTGTGGATCTTATTTCGGGAATCGTTCATCACAAGCTTGATCACGCCGATCCGCTTCGCATCGTCGGTTCTCAACATCCCGCGCGTAACGTTCCGCAGTTCATCTATCCGTAACCCGGTTGTGTAGCCGCCGATCAGCGTTAGGCGCATGTGCGAACGGTCTCGCTTCCATCGGTTGCACTTCGGAACTTCATAGCACTTATCCAGCACGCGCATAAATTCCTCAAAGGAGATATACGCCTGCTTCGGGTTCTCCTTGGCGACGATGTTCTTGAACGAAATGTGGTTCTTCCGTTTGCCGACCTCTTCCGCGAAGTTCAGCAACCCGCGCAACCGCGACAGATATCGATTCGCGGATGCTTCGGAACGCGTCTTCTCCCCTTTGCCCCGCTTATAAGGTCTTTTCAAAAGCCAGGTCTTGAACGCCAAAACGTCCAGCTTGTTCACTTCATCGATGAGCTTGTCCCCTAAGAATTCGTAGACGACATCCAGCTTTTGAAATTCATATTCATACTGGATCTTTTTGTGATCCCTCAGGAAAGGTTTGTAGTGTGCCTCGGCGAAGCCCTTGACCGTTTCGGGGTTGAGCATGATGTCCTTACCCTTCGCGGTGAATTCCTTCACCTTCTTGTCGAGCCATTCGTCGGCGAGGCCCTTCGTCGTAAGACCTTTTGTGTTGGATTGGGTGTGCCATTTGTGACCGTCCCAGATCGCGAATATGGCCCTGTATTGATATCCTTTACCCTTGCGGATCGTTTTCTCTTTGTTGACGCGGGTGAAGTATCCCTGCGGTTTGTATTTGTCGGGTATTCTCATCGGCCGAGGTCCTCGTCGGGTAGATTTTCGGGTAGAAAGCTACCCGAAAAGCCGTCCGCTGGTGTCTGGGAGGTGACCGGAGATGTCCTTAATTGTCCGGTTAACCCTCTTGTTATCAGTATTTTACCCGGCTAAGTTGTTGAT
>DAIOWA010000029.1:0-11269 GCA_036758705.1 Pyrinomonadaceae bacterium
ACACGATGCCTAAGGCCCGGTCAATAAGCGAGTGGATATCCTCGTGTTTCGGAACCTTTCCGGAAACAGGCTGTTTTCGTCCTATGATTCGGTTCCGATTAGTATGAGCCAAAACGTTATCCCGCCAATCGATAAGTCGCTCGACTGCTTGATCGGACCGGTCAATCAGTTTCAGATCCGCGGCAACGTTTTCGTTCTGACCCTTCTTCCATTTCAGCAACGCCTTTAGGGAGCATGTTTTGTCCTCATGATGTATATCATAAACGCGGCACAGCGTGAGCACGGTTTGTGTCATCAAGGCATCCAGAATCATGCCCCAGAATGTTCGACCGCGACCAAATACTTTACGATTCGCGCGGAGTGTTTCAGCGATGTGAAGGTATAGCCCATAGTTCATCGTCGCAGCGAATAGCTCGGTACGAATTTTCTCCAACCGAAATTCTTCCTTTGTGCCCGTAGATTTTGTGGTCATTCGCTAGAACTCGAGATTCACCTGCTCGGCGAGCCTCGAAGATGTTTTTCTCGGCTCGTTTAAATGTGATTGAACGTTGAGGGCATTTCTATTGCTTTACTGGCGAGCAGATCTTCGACGGTAAGGATTTGCAATCGCGGGTAGTCGCGGTTCCAGCCGGGGAGTGGTAGAAGAGAAGCGGGACAGCTCCACTAGCTTCGGCCCTTAAATTTTTCGGTGAGCCATTCTAGGACAGCTCTCTGGTCTGCAATTGTTGCACGCCGAACTTGCATCAACAGGTGTTTCCGGTCTGGCTTCATTTGTCCCGTATTCTGCAGTCCTTCATTGCAATTCGTGCAAACAGCACGCAGGTTGTCGGGCGTATCTTCGCCTCCCTTTGACTTATCTATGATATGACCCATCGTAAGTTGTATGGTCCGAGCGGCATTGAACGGGTCAGTATCACCCGCTCCAATTCCGCACATTTGACAGGTATATCCATTGCGTTCCAGTACCCATGCGCGCGTCTCTTTAGAAATACTCCTCGCGAAAGCCGGAAGTCGTTTGTTCGTTTCGAGCAAATACTGACCAGGTTTCAAATCCGCTCTGTCCTTGTGCGACAGAATCTGATACCCGGCCTCATTTCGTAATTCACGAACCCGACGAGCCCACTCTACTGCGCCGCCGCTCGCAGTCTGAATGTCCCTTGACTCCAAGACCTTCCCAATATTCGCCAAGAAGAATTCTAGAATCTTCTGTTTTGATCCGGCCATAGGCTAAGCAGCATGAAGCTCGGGTTGTACGTTCCGGAGCCGTTGGACACTCTTCTCGACATAATCAGGATTGATTTCTATCAAAATTGATTTCCGACTAAGTTGACTCGCCGCAAGACCGGTGGTCCCGGATCCCCCGAACGGATCAAGAACATAATCGCCTACTCGCGAACCGAGAAGAATACATCGGCGAGCTAGTTCGCTGGTAAACGCAGCCGGATGTCCATCTCGACCGGGCTCTGGACCCAGGATCCAAAAATTTCGGAGGTTGGCACCCGTTGTTTCACGCACTCCGTTCGGATCGTAATAGTAGGTCGGCGACTTACTGAACAAGAATATTTCCTCGGTCGCCGTCGTTGGACGATTCTTAACACTTTCGGGCATCGCCGTTTTCTTGACCCATGTAATACGAGAGCGAAGAATCCACCCGTCCTCTTGAAGCGCAAACGCAACCCGCCATGGCATGCCCAGAAGATCACGGTCCTTTAATCCCCACACATCGGGAACCTTGCAATTTCTTTTCTGAATAAGCTTTCGCGTATTGCCGACAATTGCATTGGGACCATGTCCTCCTGTGCCGCCATTCCGGGCGTAACCATCTCCTATATTGAGCCAAAGAGTACCATTGTCTCTGAGCACACGCGCGACTTCGCGGAAAATCTGTACGAGATTGTCGACATACTCAACAGGCGAACCTTCACTTCCAATCTGGGCCTCGTGGTCGTAATCTCTTAATCCCCAGTACGGCGGTGACGTTACGCAAGTTTGGAACAGACCTTCCGGAAGAGTCGGCAGAATGTTAAAGCTGTCTCCGTTGACAATTTCAGGATCAAAAATTTGCATGAGTTATATTCAAATCTAACACACTGGCCACCCGTGCTGTGGGTTAGGAAGGAACAGTTCGTGATATGTCTCTTCGGCGCTGGTGTTCCAGTGCCAGGTGTCTTCGAAGGCGGTTACCTGCGAATCGGCCTCGGCGCCGAATTCGTCTTTGAAGAGGACGCTATAGTTTCCGTTCGAGTTGAACGGCGAATCGAGATAGATGAGATCTACGCTCGCGGTCTCGATGTGTTCCCGCAGGATCTTTAGATTGTCGCCGTAGCAAAGGGTGTTCATGGAAACTTGTCCGAGAATGTAGCATTGGCGTAGGTTTCCGGGCAAACCGTGGATCTGAGTTCCAGCTTTATGGCCGGTTGATTTTGCGCGACTGGGAACTCCGAGCTTGTGTTAACGAGCGTCGCTATCGGCGAGCAATCCCCAAATGTCGCCAATGTTGAGCGGCGGCGTAGCTGCGGAAAAGTTTAGGCACTATCGGAAAAGCAGAGCTTTCCGCAAATAGACGGGCAAAGCCCGAAAAGGCGGAAGGCAAGAAGCCATGGCAGCCTCCTGTCGCGAAACTTAGACATCGGATAGATACTCCTGCAGCACGACGGCGTCGTTGTGGTCTTCGTCGTGGGCCGAGTAGATCAGGGTTGCGGGGCCGTCTCGTAGAGCCTTTTTCAATTCTGATACGGCTTCCTTGTTCGCTTTTAGTTCGGCCTTATAGCGCTTTTGAAACTCCGCCCATTTCGCAGGATCGTGATCGAACCATTTGCGGAGTTCGGTGGTCGGGGCGATCTCCTTTAGCCAGAGATCGATCTTGGCCTTTTCCTTTGAAAGTCCGCGCGGCCAGAGGCGGTCGATGAGGATGCGGGTTCCGTCGCTTGGTTCGGCGGGGATGTATGCGCGTTTTAGGTTTATCTTCATAACACAGTGCGGGCGGTGAAACTTAGAGGATCGGAATCGGTCTCTAATTCGCTTGGCGAAGGAACCTGGTTCTGCCGAATCAGCTCTTCCCAGATCGCAATTTCGCGGTCGCGATTCATCCCGGCGACGGCAAGGATCCGATGGTCCTTTATATAGAACGCCAGGAACTCGCGGCTTTCGGGATCACCTTGAAAGACGACTCGGTCCCATTGTTTGACGTGGCCTACGTAATTCAGGGTCACGTCAAACTGCGTCGTCCAGAAGAACGGGACCGCATCGAAAACGACAGGCTTCCCGGCCATATTGTGGGCCGCGGTCCGGCCTAGCTGAAGCGCTGTTCGCCAGTGTTCGATCCGCGTCATCTCGCCTGTCCGAGCGTCAGGAAAATGGGCGATATCGCCGGCCGCATACAAGTCTTCGTCCACGCAAAGATGCCCGTCGGTGATCACGCCGCCGTCCTTGTGTACCTCGACGCCGGTCAGCATTTCCGCCGCGGGCCGAACGCCGATACCGACGACTACAAGATCGGCATCGATCCGCTCGCCATTGTCGAGTTCGACACCGTCAACTGTCGGAGAGCCGATCAAGCGTTTCACACTTCTGCCGAGTTTAAATTTGATCCCGTTTTGCTCGTGAACGCCGCGGAACAAATTCCCGATCTCGACGCCAAGCACCTTCTCAAACGGCACTGCGTCCGGCGATATGACCGTCACGTCGCATCCGCGCGCTTTAAGGCTGGCTGCGGCTTCCATGCCGATGAAACTCGAACCGATCACAACCGCACGCGAACCCTTCCCGGCACGGGCGACGATCGCATCCGCATCGCGAAAGCTGCGAAGTAGAAAGACGTTCTTTTCGCTGCCCGTGACGAATGCAGGCGACCGCGGAACGCCGCCGGTCGCGATGAGCATCGAATCATATTTAAGGCTCTCGCCGTCCGCGAACGTGATCTCTTTCTCCGCGCTGTCTACGCGGATAACCTCGCGGCCGCGCAAAACTTCGATCCCGTTACGCTCGAAAAAATCGTCGGGCCGCAAGGGCATCCACTCGGGCTCGGCGTTCCCTGCGAGATAATCCTTGCTCAAGTTTGGACGGTCGTACGGCAAGCGATCCTCTTTCGTGATCATCAAAATGCGCCCGGTGAATCCATCTTCGCGGAGCGTCTGCACCGCCATATAGCCCGATGCTCCGCCGCCTAAGATGACGAACGTTCGGCCATCTTCCGATATATCGGCGGCGGCCATCTCCGGAGTTCGACGATCATCCGCATTTGCGGGCAGATCAACATAGATGTCGTCGCCCTCAATATGCACCGGAAAATTCGGCAGAGAATCGAGCGCCGGAGGTTCGATCAGATCGCCCGTGCGAGCATCGAAACACCCGTGATGCCACGGGCAGATGATCTTGTCGCCCACCAACGCACCGTCCACCAGCGGCGCTCCGTAATGAGTACACCTCGCTCCGATCGCGCTGACCTTTCCATCAACACGCGTGATCAGCACCGGAGTTTCGCCGATGTTGAATTCCTTCATTTCGCCGTCGCCGATCTCGGACAGCTTACACAACGCAGCTTTTTGCTCGCTCATATCGCTCCTCCGGAATGTTGATCAGATGCCCCATCTGATCACGCTTGGTCCTCAAATACCGCGCCAAAGTTTCGTGAAAATCGTATTGCAGCGAAACGCTCTCAACCACCTCAAGGCCAGATCGTTTCACCGCGCGGAACTTGTCAGGATTGTTCGACATCAATCTTATTCGCCTGATGCCGAGTTCACAAAGAATTTCCGCGCACTGATCGTACTGCCGAAGATCAACCGGCAATCCCAACCGCTCGTTTGCTTCGATCGTGTCCGCACCGTCGTCCTGCAGAGCATAAGCGCGGATCTTGTTGATTATGCCGATACCGCGGCCTTCCTGATGCTGATAAACGATCGCTCCGCTTCCCGCCTCGGCTATCATCTTCATCGCCGAGCGAAGCTGTTGGCCGCACTCGCATCTGGTCGATCCGAAAACATCGCCCGTAAGGCATTGCGAATGGATCCTCGCAAGCGTTTCGGTTTCAGCGTCAAACTGCCCGCGGGCGATGACGACAAACTCTTCATCCGAAATAAGGGAGCGGTAGCCGATCAACCTGAACTCGCCGAGATCCGTCGGCAGTTTCGCTTCCGCAACCCGCTCCACTGTAACCTTCTTCGAAAAACTGTGAATTGAATCAAACATTTTCACGCTCCCTTCCCTGGCTCGCTCTTAATACCTAATCACCGTATACCGAACTCAACCTCGCCAAGGCAAGCGCTCCGAGCGCGAGCCCGAGATCACGCAATGCCACATCAAAGTATCCCGGTATCAGCAAGAGATTTACGATTATCAACACCAACCACAAAGCGACCACGTAGGCGAATACCTTCGGCTTTAGAAATACGCCGATACCAGCGACGATCTCGATCACGCCGACGATGTACATAAACTGATGCCCGTATCCGCCAAGCATCGTGTTCGCTATGCCCGGCAGATACTGATCCCAGTTGACCAATAAATGAAGAAATTTATCGACGCCCGCGACGATCGGCGCCACCGTGAATGCGAATCGCAGGATCTGATACGCCTGATATCCGACCTCCGTCGAGACGCTGCTCTCCGTTCGAGCTGCGTGAATGTCGCTGCTTAATACGTGTTCCATTGAAATGCCTCCCAAAGTTTTTTGTGCTGCATCTCGGATACTATGCTAGTATTTCTATTAAGTCAATATGTTTTTTGACTTATTAGGAATATGCAAAAGACCTGATAGAATTCAGGCAGAAAATATGGCGAACACTACACGATTCGATGATCGCTTTTTTGACAGCACCCGCGGCCGGATCGTTACCCTTCTGCGAAGGGCCGATCTGACCGTCAATGAGCTTGTCTCGGAACTCGGACTGACAGACAACGCCGTGCGTGCCCACCTGCTCTCGCTTGAGCGTGACGACCTGGTGATTCAACGCGGCACGATCAAAGGTCATCGAAAACCGCACTTCGTCTACGGACTTTCCGAAAAAGCCCGCGACCTCTTTCCGCGGCCCTATGGAACGCTATTCAACCGGCTCCTCACGTCGCTGAAAGCCACGATACGGCGTCCAACGCTCGAGGCACGCCTGCGCGATGTCGGAACGTCGATCGGCGATGAGGTCAGCTCGGGCACGCCCCAAAAACGCGAAGCCCGCCTCGAACAAGCCCTCAGCGCCATTGAATCCATGGGCGGATCAGCCCGCATCAATAGCGAATCCGGACAGACCTTCATCCAAAGCGACGGCTGCCCATTCTCAGAGGCGGTCGAAGCTCACCCCGAGGTCTGCAAAGTCACCGAATCAATGCTGGAAACTATCCTCGACACCAAGGTCGAAGAGGCCTGCGACCGGTCCGCCTCTCCCAAGTGCAAGTTTGTTGTGCGTTGAAGCGTCCTCAAAAAGTGCAGCCTCATTAGCTCGAGTGTCGTCCCTTTCTCGGATTCACTGGCTGCTTCACGCCTTCGAAAAAGTATCCTCCGCCCTCGACGGTCGAGCGGATCTCATCGGCGATCTTCGTTCGATTTTTCGCTGTGGCAAATCGCATCACGGCCTTTACTTGCTGAGGGGTAGCAGGACCGCCGATCGACTGCCAATCGCCCTGTTTGCCGCTCCAGGAAATGATCTCGACCATCAGTGGGATCAGGTCGAGCCCGCGTGCAGTGAGTTGATACACATCCTTACGTCTGTCGGTCGCGTGCGGCAGTTTTGATACGATCCCGGACGCTTCGAGCGACGCCAGTCTAGACGCCAGAATATTTGTCGCTATCTGCTCATCGGACCGCAAAAAATCGCCGTAAGTCTTTTTTCCCCAAAAAATTATGTCCCGAATGATGAGCAGTGACCAGCGGTCGCCAAAGGCCTCCAGGCCGAAGTTGACTGGGCAGTTGGAGCGGTAATTGCTTGAGGAATCTGACATGCTCATAACTTAACACACTTGTATTTTGCAATCAATCTCACTTGCATTATGCAAGTTTCTAAGTTATGGTCATTCTCACAAATCACACGGAGGTACTCGAAATATGTCAGAAAAGAACATCGCTATCGTTAAAGAGATCAACGACTCGTTCACAAAGAACAACCCTGAAGGCTTTCTCGCTCACTGTACAGAAGATGTCAGCTGGGCTATGGCCGGTGAAGCAGTTCAGAAAGGCAAAGGCAAGATCCGCGAATGGATGAAGCAGATGGACGGCCACGAGGCTCCGAAATTTACGGTCGACGCGATCTTCGGCGACGATTCCCATGTCGCTTGTCACGGGCAAATGACAATGAAGGATCCGGAAGGTAAGGAAGGTAAATATTCATACTGCGACGTTTACACGTTCAAGGGCGACAAGGTGTCCGACCTGCGCTCGTTTGTCGTAGCCCATAAACCCGAAGACAAGAAAACAACCGCGACGGCCTGATAATTTTCGATCTTTGAAAATTTCCTCTTGACAGATTTGTCGAATGTGATGTAGTTTACCACTTAGTTAATTAACTAACTGGTAAAATGCAAACATCGAACGACAAACTTAGCGCGACGTTTTCGGCACTCGCCGACCCGACTCGTAGGGCGATCCTCGGCCGTTTGGCATCGGGCGAGGCATCGGTAAGCGAGCTCGCAAAGCCGATGAAAATGACAATGCCCGCCGTCACTAAGCACCTGAAAGTGCTTCAAAAGGCAGGTTTGATACGTCAGGAGCGAAGGGCACAGTGGCGGCCATGTTATTTGGTCGCCACGCCGCTCAAGGAAGCGTCGGACTGGGTGTTTCAGTACAAAAAGTTCTGGGAAGAGAGCTTTGACCGGCTCGATGAATATCTGAAAGCCCTTCAGGCTCAGAACGTTAGCGAAACAGTAAATCCAAAAGGCAAGAGGAAAAACAAAGATGAGTAACGCAGCAGTAAGCGCAACCGAAACACGAGAGATCAGCAACGAAAAGATCTTTGACGCTCCAAGGGAGTTGGTCTGGAACGCCTGGACCGACCCCGAACACATTAAACAATGGTGGGGCCCGATCGGCTTCACAACCACGACAAAACATTTCGATTTTCAGCCCGGCGGCCAATGGCTCCACACAATGCACGGCCCCGACGGGACCGACTATCCGAACGAGATCACATATAAGGTGATCGATGAACCAAGCCGGATCGAGTACGAACACGGTGATTGCCCGCTCTTCTACACGACCGTGATCTTCGAAGACCTTGGGGGCAAGACCAAGCTCTCAATGAAGATGCTGTTCAACTCAACCGAGGACCGCGATGACACGGCTCGGCGATACGGCGCGATCGAGGGTCTCGAACAAACACTCGGCCGGCTGACGGAATATCTAGCGATCCAGGGGAAGTAAATACAACAAACTCAAGGAGATACATCCATGGCTTCATATCATCCATACCTGAATTTCGACGGCAATGCCGAAGAAGCATTCAATTTTTATAGGTCGGTTTTCGGCGGTGACTTCAGCGCCGTGATGCGGTTCACAGATATGGAGGGCTGCAGCGAAATGCCTTTGTCAGAAGCGGAAAAGACCAAGATCGCACACATTTCCCTGCCGCTCGAAAACGGAACGATCCTGATGGCGAGTGACACGCTCGAATCGCTCGGCCAGAAACTCAGCGTCGGCAACAATACGTATACGTGCATCGTCCCCGACACCCGCTCGGACGCCGATCGCCTCTTCAACGGACTGTCTGCCGGCGGCAGTGTGCAGATGGCAATGTCCGATATGCCCTGGGGAGCATATTGGGGATGTTTTTCCGATAGATTCGGAGTACAGTGGATGATCAGCCACGACACCAAGCAGGAAGTATGAGCGAAACGACACCAAAGAAACGCTCTTGGGCAGGGGTCGTGATCAGCACGATCCCGACGCTCTTCCTTTTGATTGACGCGGTTGGGAAGCTGGTCAGGCCGGAACCGGTAGTTACCGGAACACTCGAACTCGGCTATCCCGAAACGGTCATCGTCCCGCTTGGTATTACTTTGCTGATCTGCACCGTCCTTTACGCGATACCGATGACTTCCATTCTCGGTGCGATCCTCTTGACGGGCTATCTTGGCGGCGCCGTAGCCACACACGTCAGAGTAGGCAATCCGGTATTTACACATATGCTTTTCCCGGTCTATCTCGGGATCATGATATGGCTCGGTCTTTACCTCAGAGACGTTCGATTGCGGTCGTTGATACCGCTCAGGAGTAATTAAATTGTGCACGACGCAGCAGTAAGAAGCGGCACTTCCTATCAGCTATTGTTGGAACGCGAGTTCGACGCTCCGCGCGACCTTGTTTTCGAGGTTTGGTCGGAACCAAAACACCTTGCAAATTGGTGGGGGCCGAACGGATTCTCGATGCCGTTCTGCGAGGTCGACTTTCGCGTCGGAGGCAAATATCGGATCTGTATGCGTTCGCCCGAAGGTGAAGATCACTGGCTCCGCGGTGAATACAAGGTCATCGATCACCCGCAAAGGCTTGTGTTTACCTGGCTTCGCGAAAACGCCGACGGCTCTGTTTGGTGTGACACACTCGTCGAGGTCAGCTTCGAAGGCTCTGGCGATCAGACACGATTCAGGATGCATCAAACCGGCTTTAGCTCAGCGGCACATCGCGACGAACATCGCGGCGGCTGGAGCGAATGTCTCAACCGGCTCGCCGACTACGTTTCGGTGCCTAAATAATTCAAAAGATATGAAGATAGCAATGTTGATCGTGAGGAGCCTCGTTGGCGCCCTCTTTGTGTTCGGGGCTGTCGTGTTCCTGTTTGGCCTGATCGCCCCGCCGCCAATGCCCGACGGCCCATTGAAAAGCTTTAATGAAGGCCTGGCCGCGTCCGGCTATTTCTTTATGCTGCTTAAAGTTACCGAGCTGGTATGCGGCATTTTGCTTCTGACAGGGCGATTCGTTCCGCTGGCTTTGGTGATCCTGTCGCCGATCGTGATCAACATCTTGATGGTCCACACATTCCTGGACCGAACGGGGCTTCCGGTGGCCGCATTCCTGACGGCAGCGTTCGTCTTCCTCGGCTACTACTATCGAAAGGCCTTCGCTCCGCTGCTGACGCCAAAATACGAGTAAATTATGTCTAAATACGCTGACGTTTATTTGCTTCCCATAGCGGAAGACAAGGTCGCCGAGTATAAAAAGATCGCCACAAAGGCGAGCAAAATATTCATCAAGCACGGTGCACTGAAATATCGCGAATACGTGATGTCCGATCCGAAAGCTGATGGAGTAATTCCCTTTCCAAAATTGATCAAACTCAAGCCTGGAGAGACTGTTATCTACGCTGCTGTGGAGTTTAAGTCCGAAGCTCATCGAAACGCGACGATGAAGAAGATAATGGCCGATCCCGCAATGGATATGGGTGATAATCCATGTCCGTTCGATTATCGGCGAATGGTCTATGGTGGTTTCAAGGTGCTCGTCGATCTTTGATAAACCATTGATCGCCACATAAAAAGCGGCCTCGTCGAGTCCTGCGACAATCGGCGACGGCCGCTGTATAGTAGGTAGTTCGTCTTTCAAAGAGCCAAATGTCAGAATCAGCCGCCCAAACCAGCCCCGAATCCGATCCGCTTAGCGAGGTGGTCGCGGTCGATCCGGAACCGGCAAAGAAACCGAAATACGATCGAGGGATCGTTGAAGGCCCGCTCGGTCGGGCTGTGTGGAAGATCGCCTGGCCGACCGTGCTTACAAATATGATCGGCGGACTTCAAGGCTTGGTCGATCACGCGTTGGTTGGTCATTTTGTTGGTATAAAAGGCAATGCCGCGATCGGAGTGTCGATCCAGTTGTGGATCGCCGTGATCGTGTTCATTTCGTCGATCTTCATCGGAATGAGCGTAATGGTCTCGCGATTTGTAGGCGCCGGTGATGAGGACAAGGTCAATCGAACCGTATATCAGGCATTTCTGACCGCCGTCATTATGTCGTTCGGCATTCTGGCTCCGGTGGGCTATTTCGCGGCGCCGTATCTGCTGGATTTTGTCCACGCGGCCCCGGAAGTAAAGGCCGAAGCACTCCCCTTCTTGCGGATAATGTACGCATTTAGCGGCGGGATGCTGATCTTCTTTATGCTCGGCGGGGCTCTGCGATCGGCCGGCGACGCACGAACGCCAATGGTTCTCGGGATCGTGATGACGGTGTTGAACCTCGTCCTGAATCTGATCCTGATACCGGGACTTGGCCCGGTTCCCGCTTTCGGTACAATGGGCTCGGCAATGGGCACAACCATCGCCTCGGGCTCGATAGCGATCTTTGCACTTTATAGGT
>DAIOWA010000030.1:0-11246 GCA_036758705.1 Pyrinomonadaceae bacterium
CAAAAGACCCGAAACGCGATCTGCCATTTGCACTGTTCGTAGCGCTCGGATTCTGCACGCTGCTCTATATCTTGATCCAAACCGTTGCGACCGGAACACTGCCGGGGTTGGCGGAGTCGAAGACACCGTTGGCCGATGCCGCAGGAACGTTCATGGGTTCCATCGGGGCCGGCTTCATTGCGATCGGTGCTCTAATCTCGATTCTTGGAAACTTGAACGGCGGCTTTCTAGCGGCCTCTCGGCTGCCGTTCGCGATGGCCGAGCAAAAGGAACTGCCAAACGCCGTCGGACGCATTCACGAGAAATTCAAGACGCCTTATGTTTCGATCGTTATAACTGCGGCCGCGATCCTTATTCTGACCATCAACAGCACCTTTTTCTCAGCCGTGACGATCGCAACGGTCACGCGACTGCTCGTCTACGCCACAACCTGTCTTGCTCTGCCGGTTTTTCGAAAACGAGGCAGCTCTCCCGAGGCGAAGTTCAGCGCTCCCGGCGGGATCGTCGCATGCGTAATATCACTGGTTCTGATCATTTGGCTGGTGACGCAGGTCGATTTTGCGAAGGAGGGCCTTCCGATCGTGATCGCGGCCGCGATCGGGCTGGCGACATATTTGGCGTATCGACTGATATCCAAACGCGGCGAGAAAATCTGATGGCATGATCTCGCGATGCTCCGCGTCTTATCACCTGAGGATTTGAAATATGAGACGTTCGACTTTATTGCTCGCAATTCTATTTGCCCTTGCAGGTTTTGCCATTGGACAAGAGATCGAGGATTCATCGCGGCGGACGCTTGGGTATATCAGCGCCAGCGGAACAGTAGAAGATCCATCGAGAAGAACTCTGGGCTACTTCGGCGCCAATGGCCAGGTTGAAGATTCGTCGCGGCGAACACTTGGGTATATTGGAAAAAACGGCACGGTTGAGGATTCGTCGCGGCGGACGCTGGGATATATCACGGCAAGCGGAGCTGTGGAAGATCCGTCACGCCGCACGCTGGGATATGTCGATCCGGACGGCACCGTGGATGACAGTTCGCGTCGGACGAAGGGTTACGCAAAAGGGATCAAGCGGGAATGGGCTGCGGGGTTCTTCTTCTTTTTCTTTCGCCCAAAGGAGTGAGAGTGTTCTATTTGAACGCTCCCTTACCCAGTAAGTTTTCCTGAAGATATTTGATCGTATCGTTCAGGGTTTCCTGCGGATCGCGAGGCAGGAATCCGAGTTCTTGTTCGGCTTTGGACGAGTCAAGGTACCAGAAATGCTCGGCCTGTTCGACCTCTTTCGACGCGATCGGCGACGTCTTACCCCAATGGGTAAAAACGGATTCGATCATCGAAGTTGCCGATACTGCGAGCTTTTTCGGTATCTTTATCAGAGGAGCGGAAACTCCGCTGAGCCTCTCAAGCCGTCCGAAAAGATCCGCAAAAGTCAGATTCGCCGAGCCGAGCAGATACTTTTCCTGATGCCGGCCTTTTTCCACAGCGTTGATGAACGCTGCAGCGGCGTCGCGCGTATCGACGATACTCAAGCCGCCGCTCGGTGTATACGGGATCTTGCGGGCGAGGAAATCGAGAACGATCTTGGTCGAGCTCAGCCGCTCGTCGTTCGGGCCGAGGAGGAGCGTCGGGGTCATGATGACGAGCTTGCGTCCGTCGCCGTCGAAATTTTCTAATGCCGCCCGTTCCTGATAATACTTCGACGCATAGTAGGCCCATTGCGAGATCACATCGACGGGCTGGGGATAGGTTTCGTCGAAGATCTGCTCGTCTTCGCTGACGGCAATAGTGCCGCTCGACGAAGCGAGGATCATCGTCTCAACGCCGGTCTTCGTCGCCTCTTCGCACAGTACCCGCGTGCCCTCGACGTGGATCTTGTTCATCGCCGCCGCGTCGTTGTTATCACGAGAGACCTTGCCGGCGAGATGGTAGATCACCGAAACATTCTCGACTGCCTCCGCAACCCGCTCGCGATCGGTCACCGATCCCGCAAACGCCTCAACGCCCGCATCCGTCATCCAAGCCGGAACGCTCGACGCCATCACACGGAGATTTTTGGCACCGCCGTCGATGAGCTGTCGGACGATCTCAGCTCCGAGGAATCCCGTTCCGCCGGTGATGAGGATCTTCTTTTCGATCTTTGCTAGGGCTTTCTTCTTTGCCATTGGTCTTTTGTAACATGGGAACCCAGTCGCTATCGCTCCCGGTTCTGACTAATTCTTCCAAGTCCGCTTGATCGGGTGCGCTTCGGTATTAAACACCACGTTCTTGAAATCGAGCGTCTTGTCCGGGGCGAAGAGGAGGTAGAAATACTTGAACGTTTCAGCGAGGACGAAACTCTGCATCGCGTCGTTCTTCTCTTTGGTAACGACGCTCTTAAGGTGCGCGTAGCCCTCGTCGGCTCGGCAGTATTTCACGAAGTCGTCCCAGAGTTTTTTGCCCACCGCCAGGTACTTCGGATCTTTCGTGTACTGGTAGAGATAGTAAGTCGACTCGACGATCTCGGGTCGAAGCGGATATCCGGCGTGTTCGACTTCGCCGGTTATATAGTTGTAAACCTCAGGCTCGATGCCGTGGACGTTCCACATCTTGAATGACGAATCCTGCAGACGCTTGGCGCGGTCGAGATCGCCGGAGAGAGCGAGGATCGCCGGGAAAAATGCGTCGAGCGCTCCCCATGTCGTCTCGGAACGTTTGCCGGTCGCCATATCGGCGTGGCCATACCATAGATCGCCGTTGACATCATCGGCGAGATATTTGTTGATCGCGACGATGCTGTCATCCCACATCGCCTTGCACCCCTTGTCGCCAAAGAGCTTCCAGCATTTGTAGAGATATTCGTAGTACGAATCGATCTCGGCCGAGACGTGGCTGTCGGTGTTGGTCCACTGGCCTGTCTCGACGTTGATCCGCGTGCCGACGAGTCCGATCGGTGAACGGCGTTTGTAGGTTTCAACGAGAGCCCGCTTTGCCTTCTCGTAGTAGATCGGCTTGCCGGTGAGTTTGCTGAGCGTGCCGAATTCGATCAGCAGCGTGCCGGTCTCGGCCGGATTCGAGATCGGTGTCGATGTCTTGCCGGTTCGGAGATTGACGTACTTGTACGGCATTCCGGTTGGCGATTCGAACGCGGGAAGAAGACGTGTTCCGAGATCGTCCGCGAGTTTCAGCAATTCCCTATCGCCGGTGATCTGATAGGACGAAAGCAAGCCGCCGAGCAGCCTGATCACGATCTCGAATTTCTGTACGCTGAGGTCTTTGTCGAAGCTGAGCGTCTTCTTGATGTACGCACGCGTCGCGTCCGCCTCTTGCTTGAGGCCCATGATGTACATCGTATCGAGCCCGTCGACCGGCGACATCAGCAGCGGCTCGGCATACCAGTTATGATGTGACTTGCTGAGCGGTTTCAGATCGTCATTGCCCCATGCGTATTTCTTGTAGCTGTTCCACGCGTGGAGAAACTCAGCCTTTACGCTTTCCGCGGCCGCTTGCCGATCGACCGAGGCGGCAGTCTGTGAGAGGGCCGCGACGTTCAGTATCGCGGCCATGATCATCAAAATGAGGAATCGTTTCATTATGGTTGGACAGGCTGCGGAGCTCCTGAAATGACGATCGGCTCGCCAAAGCCGAGTTCCTTCAAACGCGGAAGCTGCGTCTTGGCGTCGCCGACGACGAGCCAGACCATCTTGTTCGCATCGAAATATTTCGCGGCTAGTTCTTTGATCCTGGCAACGGTCATCGCCTTGACGATAGCTTCGCGCTCTTTTACATAATCAGGCTTCCAACCATACCGGCTGATGTTGTCGAGCATATTCAGCTTGGCACCGGCAGTTTCGAACGCCCGGGCGTTGCTCTTGATAAGGAAGCCCTTCGTCGTTTCAAGATCGGCATTTGAATAATTCTTGCCGTAGTCGAGCAAGATGCTCTTGATGAGTTCGGTCGATTCGAGGGTCACGTTGCTGCGGACACCGCTCGAGATCGTGAACGGCCCCGGCGTTCGCGAACCCGAGAATCCGGATCCGATGCCGTAGGTATAGCCCTTCCCTTCGCGAAGCTGTTGCGTCAACTGCGACGCAAAGCCGCCGCCGCCGAGGATGTAGTTCGCGACGACCGCCGGATAG
Organism: Pyrinomonadaceae bacterium; assembly: GCA_036758705.1. Lineage (GTDB taxonomy): Bacteria > Acidobacteriota > Blastocatellia > Pyrinomonadales > Pyrinomonadaceae > OLB17. The sequence goes on from DAIOWA010000030.1 coordinate 4,118, forward strand.
TAATCCTTATCCGTCACCGCGAGTGCGGGATAACCGATGCGAAGAACGGACTGCGATGCGTTCGGTACGTCGTAGAAATAGACCTGCGACTTCGCGGGCGGAGCGGGTGTTTTGTACGTCGGTATCTCGACGGTCTTTGGCTTCCAATCGCGATTCAGGTTTGCAAGCGATGCAACGACAGCACCCTTATTAAGATCGCCAACAACGTGCATTCGGGCGACGGACGGTGAGATCGCGAGCGAATAGAACGACTTGAGATCGTCGAGCGTGATCGAATTCACGGACTCAACCGTTCCCAACGCGTTTCGCGAATAAATATTGTCCTTGCCAAAGATCAGCGTGTTGTACTGATTCTGGGCAATGGCATTCGGATTCGCCTGCTGCTGCCGGATCTGGCTGATGGTCGCCTGTTTTTGCAGGTCAAACTCCTTCGCGTCCCAACGCGGCTGCAATAAGATCTCTTCGATCAGTGCGACGGTCGCCGGATAGTTTCGAGCTAGCGTATTTCCGGAGACGAAGATACCTTCTTTGCCGGCGCTAACGTTGATCGACGCCCCTAGCTGATCGATCGCTTCCTCAAGTTCAACCGGGGTTTTCTTTGCCGTACCCTGCATCAGCATCCGCGCCATCAGATTGGCGACGCCGACTTTATCGAGATCTTCGAGAAGCTGTCCGCCGTCGATCTGGATATCAAACTGTACGAGCGGAACTTCGGTGTTCTCGATCCCGAGTACACGCATCCCGTTCGACATCTTCTGTTCCCAAACTACAGGGACTTTTACGTTCGGTGCAGGACCGTAAGGCGGTTCCTTAGAGCGGTCGAAGGTCGAGGGAGTCTTTTCGTACTTAGCGTGCGCGGAGGCATCCACTTCTTTCTCTGCACCTTGGACGATCGGCTCTTCAACGACTTCCGCCTTCTTTGACCCGTTGAGGGCAAGAGCAACCTCGCCTTTGGGAACGAAGCTGGTGGCGACGTAGTTCTTGTCTTTGATGTATTTGTTGTAAACCCGCGTCACGTCCGCCGGAGTGACGGCAAGAATGCCTGCGATATTCTTCTCGATACAGCCCGGATCATTCGCGAATATGCTGCACTGTGTCAGCTGAACGCCTTTGCCGAGAACACTCGAGAGCGAATTGTAGAACCCTGTCTCTTGTCCAGTCTTGATGCGGTCCAGGTCCTTTTGCGAGATTCCGTCCTTTTCGAATCGCGCAAACGCTTCCCTGATCGCCGCGGCTACTTCGTCAAGGTCCTTGCCCTGAAATGCCCGCACTTCAAGCTGTGTTTGCCCGGCCAGCTCGGATGTAAAGTTGTACATTGACGCTCCGGCGGCGAGCTTTTTCTCTTCGACCAGCACCTGATACAGCGGAGCCTTTTTGCCATCAGCGAGGTATGTCGTCAACACGTCGAGCGCGTACGAGTCGGGGTTATAGTCTTCGACCGACGGCCATGCAAGCGTCAGTTCGGGAAGTTTTGCGTAGTTGTCTTCGTGATAGAACTTGACGGTCTGAGGCACGACACCCGGACGTTTTGTCTGCGGCTTTACCTGGTCGCCGCGTTTGATCTCGCTGAAGTATTTTTCAACCCACTTCTTTGCCTGAACAGGATCAAAATCGCCCGCAAGTGTTAGAGTTACGTTGTTCGGAACGTACCAGCGGCGGAAGAATTCCTTCTCATCTTCAAGCGTGGCGGCCTTGAGATCGTCGAGCGATCCGATCACCTGCCAGTTATACGGATGGTCGGCCGGGTAGAGAGCTTTGTCGATCACATACTGCGTATGTCCGTACGGTTCGTTGTCGACGCCCTGTCGCTTTTCGTTCTGAACGACCTCTTTTTCTTTAGCCAGAACCGGATCGGTGACGGTGTTGATGAACCAGCCGAGTTTGTCCGCCTCGGCCCAGAGCATCTTCTCCAGGGCGTCGTTCGGGACAGTCTGCAGATAATTCGTTCGGTCACGATTCGTCGAGCCGTTCGCACCCGATCCGCCGATCTTTGAACTCAGCTTGTCCAGGCCGCCTTTGCCAAGATTCTCCGATTCGAGAAACAGCAGATGCTCGAACATATGCGCGAATCCCGTCCGGCCCGCTTTCTCACGAGCCGATCCCACGTGAGCCGTCAGCGAGACAGCTACCACCGGATCGGATCTATCGATATGAAAAAGCACCGTTAGGCCGTTTGGCAGAGTGAACTTTTCATACTGGATCTTTAACGCCGGCTTCTGACCGAACGCAATAGAAGTGATGAGAACAGCAACGAGCGAGACTGAAATGAACTTCTTGAACATAATTTTTCTAAGTGTTGGGTGGCCTGAGATGATGCGATAGTTTACGTCCGATCCAGTGTGCAAGGTTTCACACGAAATTTCCTTTGTTTAGATGATAGTTTTTTCGATGATCGCTCGCATTCTTATTCGGATGGCCAATAACGGCATCCGATATTAATTTGAAAGGAGTAATCATCATGAAGAACACGGTTAATCGTTTGAAGGGCATTTTGGGTTTCACTCTTATCGAACTGCTTGTCGTTTCGGCGGCAGTTCTGACCCTCATTGCTCTCCTGCTTCCGGCGATCCAGAAGGTTCGCTAATCGATCCGACGGACGGGAGCCGAAAAGGCTTCCGTCCTTATTCATCTATCACCGGTTCCTGCTTCCGGGCCTTTCGCCGTTCTACTTTCCATCCCTTTCTTACCGCGGCCACGTCGAATTTGTCGCGTTTGCCGTCTCGCATATTCTCGACCTCGTGCTGAACGCGAGCGGCGATCAGGCGATAGGCTTCTGTGTTCGGGATGCCCTCGGTCATATCGCGGAGTTCTTCGTACGAGAGAAACTTGCCCACCTTCGCTCCGATCTTTGCACCGATGCTGTCCTTTTTCGGGATGGTCATTCCCTTAGGATAGGCCTCGAACGTTCCCCAGATGTAGATCGGGAGAATTCCGATCTTCTGGTTCAGGGCGAGGTAGCCGATCACCGGTTTGAACTCGGCGATGTCGCCGGTTGTTGATCTCGTTCCTTCGGGAAATATCAATGCGTTATACCCGTCGTTCAGTATCCGCGTGACGTGGCGGAGCGATTGACGCAGGCTTCCTGTACGCTCGATCGGCACGAGCGTCGTGAAGTTGTTCATATACGCCCGCTTGTATTTTGTGTCGAACCAATAGTCGGCGGCCGCGACGGCAACGGTCTGCTCCGCGACATCTTTGCCGAGGGCCTTCTTCACGAGTCCGGTATCGATATGCGATTCGTGGTTCGGTGCAACGATGAAGTTTGTATGTTGCGGCACATTCGACTCACCCTCGATCGTCGTATCGAGCACATTCGAGTAGAGCGTCTCCTGAGCCAGATCTACGAGCGCGTTGCCGACCTTTCGAACGAGCGAAGGAACGTACAGTTCCTCGTCCTCCTTCTTCTCTTCAACTTTTGGTTCGTCCGCAAGCTTCTTGGACTTATCGACCCGCTGAACCGCAGTCAGAAGCTCCCTCACTGTCTGAACTTCATTCAATGTATCAGGCGACAGAACGCGTCCTCCTGCGTCTTCGACCGCTGCCTGAAGTTCGACAAACATCAGCGAATCGAACCCGAGATCGGATAGCCTGTCCTCGACCGCGACATCCGACAGCGGACGGCTCGATACGGTCGCGACGATCTTGCGGATCCAGAGAAAATTGTCATCGCCCTTCGACTCGACCGCGGCCTTGGTTTTCTTCTTGTCGCGTTCTTCGAGCGCGACGAGCATCGCGACAACTTCAGGCCTTTTCACTTTCCGGGTCGCAGTACGGGGCAATTCGAATGGTGTGATGTGCATCACCTTGATCCGTTTGAAAAACGGAATTCCCGCTGCGATCTCGCGGAAGTGCTCCTCGACCTTCTTGTTCACCTCGGCGCGAGCAAGTGCGATGTCGTGCTCGTAATCGGGGACAACGAGGGCCGATATCTTTTCGCCGCCGTCTTCATCCGCAAGTCCGACCACGCTCATTTCCTTGACAAATCCCGACTTCCCGTACAGTTCTTCGATCTCGTCGGGATATATGTTTTTCCCGTTCGAATCGATGATCACGTCCTTCGACCGGCCGACGATGTAGAGATTTCCATCTTCGTCAATGCGGCCCAGATCGCCCGTTCGAAGCCACCGATCTTGCAGCACAGCCTCGGTCGCTTCTTCGTTGTTGTAGTAGCCAAGCATCACGTTCTGGCCGCGTGCGACCACTTCACCAACGCCGTTGTCATCCGGATCCGCGATCTTGACCTCGACGCCTGGCAGCGGCTTGCCGACACTGCCGCGCAGCAGTTTGTTGTCAGGCCTCGCGACAGTCAGAACCGGCGACGATTCGGTCAACCCATAGCCTTCGAGCACGGTGAAGCCAAGACCGTGAAGATCTTTTTGAACCTTTTCACTCAACGCCGAACCGCCCGAGATCATATATCGGAGCTTTCCGCCCATCCCTTGATGGATCGGGAAAAAGACGATCGGGCCGAGGTTGAATGGCGTGTTGTCTCGAAGCCACGCGTTGAACTCGATCATTGAGTCGGCTGCATCGGCGATCCAATCCCCGCGCTCTCGGAGGCGAGTTTTGATACGGCGATGCAGCATCTCCCACAAGGCAGGAACGCCGACCATTCCCGTGACGTGACCCTTCTCGATCGCTCGGGCCAACTCTTCCGCCGTTAGATCATCCAGATACGTGATCTGCGTTCCGTTCGAGAACGGCGTCAGGAATCCGGCTGAAAATTCGAACGTGTGATGCATCGGGAGCACCGACAGGACGCCGTCGGTGATGTCCATATCGAGCACGCTCGACAGCATCGAGATCATGTTCGTGAAGTTCTTGTGCGAGAGCATCACCGCCTTCGGCTTGCCGGTCGTACCCGACGTAAAGATCAGCGACGCGACAGCGTTACCTAAGATCCTCGGCGGCAGCAGGGCAAGACGGTTCGACTCTTCGATCTCGTCCGGCATCTCGAAGATCTCTTCGAACGGGTAGACCTCAACATCGATCCCGCCTTCAGCAAGTTTGTCTTTGAGGTCGGGATTCTCTGCCGCGAGACGAGGGCTGATCGCGATGGCCGAAGCCTCTCCTGCCTTAGCGAAGTTCACGATCTCTTCAATCGAACTCGCCGGATCGATCGGGATCGCGGTGGCTCCGGCCTTGAGAATTCCGAAGTATGACAATCCCCATTCGGGCATATTATGCGAGAACAGGATCACGCGGTCCCCTTGCTTGATGCCCTTGTGAGCAAAGAAGCCGGCGGCGCGAAGCGTGAGTTCGCGAACGTCTTCGAACGTGTACTGCTCGCGGCGGCCGTTGCGTTCGATACGCATCGCGACGCGGGTTCCAAAACGTTTCGTCGCCGTGTCGAAGAGATCGAGAAGATCCTTGTACGTGTGTTCGCGCTTCTCCTGGATCTTCAGTTCTTCTTCAAGCGTCGGCAGCACCCACTTTTTCATTCCCGGGAAATGGACGTTGAGCCAGTAGTCATACCAATCGAGCTTTTCGGGATACCACGGAAGCAGATGCTTCTCCTTCTCTTTAACTACGGACATCAACCCACGAACATTGTCGGAACGATACAGATACGCGTTGTCGATCATGAACGGTTTGAACATCGAAAACGCGTCCATTGTCTCTTTCGTGGTCCGCTTGAACTCTTCGGTCGATTTCTTGAGGTCCGAGATGATGTTACCGATGCGTCCGCCGCCCCAACGCGGTGTGGCTTTATCCATCAGATCGTCCGCTCGTTTCGCGAGTTTGTTCAGCATCGGCGCGCTTGTGAGTTCGTATGCCCGTTGGCTCACGGGCGACGCCTCGATCATGCCGGCGAGTTTGTTTACAACGCCGTTGCCCGTCTCTTTCTCTTCAAAATGCTGACGCTTATACAAGCCAACCAGCCCGACGATCCGCTTCATATCGTTCGGATTCGAATCGCCCGACGATGCCTGGAATACCAGCGGCGGATTGTCGTCGACGAGAGCATTCATCGCCGCCGCGATGATCACGCCGGACACCATGTCGACCGGGATCACGTCAAGGATCAGCTTTTCGTTAACAGGGATCACCGGCTGGCCTTTGAGCGCGATCAGGATGAGCGGAGCGGTTGTCGTGAATCCCTCGTTCCAGCCGGGGAACGGATAAGATTGCGATGATTCGACGATCGACGGCCGCACGAGGATCTTTACGATGTCGTCCTGCTTGGCGATCGTTTGTTCGGCGAGCGATTTCGAATATGTGTAGATGTTCGTCCAGCCCCAGTATTCGGCACGCTCAGCTCCGAGTTCGGTCGTGCGTTCGCGGATCCACATCTTGCGTTCGCGGAAGATCGCGGATTTCAGTTCCGATTCGTCGTCGGGGTCGCGGCCTTCCTCGATAAAGCGATTGCGAGCAAGTTCCCGGAATTTCGCCGCCTGAACTGCATCGTCTGCTTCTTGTCTCGCTTGTTCGCTTAGTCGCGCGCAGTCTTCGACCTCGCGGTCTACGTCGAACGTCGTGCCTACGAGTTCGTTCTTTCGCGGGAAGTATCCGACGACCGGCTCGTTTTCCCAGATCGCTCCGCTGCGTTTGCCCGCGACGAAACAGGTCGAAACGTGAACGACCCGCGGCTTCTTCATCATCCGGGCAAGCTCGATGATGTTGTTCGATCCGTTGATGTTCGTGCGAAGTGCCGATTCGAGCGGCGGGTTGAACGTCACGTTCCCAGCTCCGTTGATCAGCACATCCGTGTCCTGCATGATCTCGCGAGCCTGATCTTCGCTCATCCCGAGATACTGATTGCCGACATCACCGTTCACCGGAACGACCTTTTCCTTTATGAACTCCTCAAACTTGTCGCCGTACTTCTCGCGCAATGGATCGAACGTCGGCGAGGTGACAATACTAGTCCAAAACCGCGTCCTCGATTCGTTCTCATCCCTCGCGCGCACGGTTGCATATACCTTCCCGATATCCGGGAAATTATGCAGCAGCATCGACAACGTGACCTTCCCGACAAACCCCGTCCCGCCGATAAAGAATATCTTCTTGCCTTTAAATATTTCTGTTGGTGATAATTTCATACGGAACGCGGACGCCCTCGTCCGCTCGTGTCCACTTCGCACCTACACGCGGACGAAGGCGTCCGCGTTCCAAACTTGCAGCAGCA
>DAIOWA010000031.1:0-11161 GCA_036758705.1 Pyrinomonadaceae bacterium
GTCCGCGAGTAGCGAAGAGGTCCCACACGCGGACGAAGGCGTCCGCGGTCCTTCCGCCGGTCTGAATATCACAACAATGTGCCTCGATCGGTGGCAGACGGACGAGATGAAGGATCAGCCGGCGGTGATATGGGAAGGTGAGGATGGAACTGTGCGTGCTCTTACCTATTCGGACTTATATGTATGGGTTGAAAGATGCGCCGCAGGGTTGCATCATTTCGGATTTAGCAAGGGAGACGCGATAGGGATTCACTTACCTATGCTCCCCGAAACGGTTGTCGCTCTGTTGGCGATCAATCGGATGGGAGCTATCGCTGTACCGGTGTTTTCCGGGTATGGCGTCGAGGCGATTTCTAGTCGACTAAATGCCGTCGCTGCGAAAGGATTGGTTACTTGCGACGGATTCTTTAGGCGCGGCAAACGTTTTGACGCACTTTCCGTCGCGAACCTCGCAGTTCAGCAGTCGCCTTCTGTAAGGACCGTGATAGTGGTCGAAACGGTTGAGGATCTGCTTGATTCACGAATCGGAGAATCAGAACTCGCGAAGGTGGGAATACAGGAACTCGAATTCAATCTGGACGTTTGTTTCAGAGGTCAGGAATATCTCCAATCGCGGCAAGGCAATACAAGTCTGGTCGAACCCACCGCAGCCGAAGATCCGCTGATCATCCTCTACACCTCCGGCACGACTGGGAAGCCGAAGGGGATCGCGCATACGCATGCGAGTTTTCCGATCAAGGCGGCGCAGGATATGGCGTTTGGGACGGATGTGGGCAAGGGTACGCGTATCTCTTGGTACACGGACATAGGCTGGATGATGGGGCCGTGGCTGATCTACGGAGCGCTCATCAACGGCGCGACGATCTGCATCTACGACGGCGCTCCCGATTACCCCACGCCCGACCGAATGTGGGAATTCTGCGCGAAACACAAGGTCGAGGTGCTTGGGATCTCACCGACGCTTGTGAGATCGTTGGCGGCAGCCGAGGAACGGAACGCGGACGCCTCCGTCCGCGTGTGGGGTGATGAGCCTGAGATGGGCGGACGAAGGCGTCCACCCTCCGGCAACAAAAAAGGTTGGCACAGCCGCGGCTACCTGCCGCACTTCGATGGTGACGTAACGCAGTTCATTACATTTCGCCTTGCAGATTCTCTGCCGCAGTCGGTCCTTCGCCAGATCGAACGCGAAGTGGAGCAAGAGAATTCTCCTGATGCTGCGAGATCTCTACGGATAAGGCTGGAAGAATATCTCGACAGCGGCATCGGCGAATGCATCTTGAGTGACCCGAGAGTAGCGGCGATCGTGCGGGATACCATCTTGAATGAACACGGTAAGAGTTGTCGAGTCGATGCCTGGGTGATAATGCCAAACCATGGCCACGTGCTCTTGCGACCCAACCCTGACGCAAATCTTTCGACGATAGTGAAATCGATAAAAAGTGTTTCTGCCCACAAGATCAATAAACTTTTGGGACGTTCGGGCCCGGTCTGGCAACCCGATTACTTCGACCGATACATCCGGGATGCGGAGCACTACGAGAAAGCTCTGAGATACATCGAGAAGAATCCGGTTAAAGCCGGGTTGTGTGCCGAACCATCGGACTGGGAGTTTAGCAGCGCTTACGGAACGCAGACGCCAGACGGAACGCGGACGCCTTCGTCCGCGAGTGGGGAAAAGGTTTCACACGCGGACGAAGGCGTCCGCGTTCCGCCGCATGAACGTCACGATCTCTCATCGCTGCGCATTTTTGCCTCGACCGGTGAGCCGTGGAATCCGGCGCCTTGGTGGTGGTTGTTTGAGAAGGTGGGAAACTCGAAGCTGCCGATCATCAATTATTCGGGCGGCACGGAGATCGCGGGCGGGATATTGATGGGCAATCCGCTGCTGCCGATCAAGCCGTGCTCGTTTCCGGCACCGTGCCCGGGGATGGATGTGGATATTCTCGACGAGGACGGCAATCCGGTCGAAGCGGGTAAGGTCGGCGAGCTTGTGATCAAACAGCCGTGGATCGGGATGGCTCGCGGATTTTGGCAGGAGAAGGAACGCTATCTCGAGACCTATTGGCGGCGGTTCAAAGACATCTGGGTCCACGGCGATTGGGCGATGCGCGATGCTGACGGCCACTGGTTCATCCTCGGCCGCAGCGACGACACGCTCAAAGTCGCCGGCAAACGAGTCGGACCGGCGGAGGTTGAAAGTTTGTTAGTCGCTCATCCGCTTGTCACTGAAGCCGCCGTCATCGGAGTGCCGGATGAGGTGAAAGGCACCGCGATGGTGGCATTCGTAGTACTCGGGAACGCAGGCGTCTCGCCGGCGAGTCACCCCACCGAGACGCTGGCGGTCCAACTGAAAGCCCTCGTCGCAAAGGATATGGGCAAGCCGCTCGCTCCGTCCAAGATCCATTTCGTCTCAGCGTTACCCAAGACGCGGAATGCAAAGGTGATGCGGCGTGTGATCAGGTCGGCCTACTTGGGCGAAGATCCGGGAGATCTATCGGCACTTGAGAATCCGGGCGCGGTTGAGGAAATTCACGGTATGATGGTTTAGAAAAAATATAGATCCGGAGCACAGAAAATATGGGACGAATGAAGTTGATTGTTGTTATTGGGATCTTCGTAGTCGTCATATCTGCTGTTGAATCTGCGAAAGCTTGCAGTTGTATGGCTCGTCCGACTGTGCTGGACGCATTTGAGTCCTCCGCCGAAGTTTTTGTTGGCGAAGTAATAGCTATTGAGAAGACCGACGACCCCAATTTTGGTGATGGTACCGGTGTTCGTGGAGCCAAGATCCAAGTCCAAAAGGTTTATAAGGGATCTATTAAAACGGGCGACTCTATTCTCTTTGATCAAGGCGGCGGCGCAGACTGCCGGCTGACGTATACCGAGAAGTCGATCGGCTGGAAGCTACTTATCTACAGCACGCCTTACGCGGGTAGTCGTTCCATTATCACGTGCGGCCGTTCGTCCGGAATTACAAGTGCTGACGATGACCTTCGCTACCTCGACAATCTCGCGTGGACAAAAGGCAAGACTCGAATTTCCGGAACTCTATCTTTTGGATTTTTCGGGGAGGTTCCCGAAGGGCAATCGGTAGCAGGGAAAACAATACGAATCATCGGAAAGAAACGTACCTTCACCGCAACCACCAACGAGAAAGGATTGTACGAGATCTACGATGTCCCGCCCGGCCGTTATTACATTCGGGCCGAAATTTCCCCAGGCTGGAAGTTGAACGATTACATGCTCGAGAGGACGCTCGAAGGCTCGTCAGGTGTTATCACGGCTGGTTTGGCCGAATATTTAAATGCAGACCGGAAGTCGACCCAATTCGCAATAGATGTCGTGGAGGGCAAACATATTGCATTCGATTTCATGTTCGAGGTTGATAACGCGATCAGGGGTAAGTTGGTGGGCCCCGACGGAAGGCCTTTAAATGGGATCTGCGTTCATGCGATTCCGCCCACGGCCCCAGATTCGCTTTATGGATTCGTTGATTGCACCCGCGACGATGGAAGGTTTGAGATCACTAGGCTGATTCACCCGAAGTATCTCCTCGTGATAAACGGTGATGATGAGGTTTCCGGTCGTTCCCCGCTTCCGAAAACGTTTTTCCCCGGCGTCGGTGACCGTTCCAAGGCTTCGCTTATTAAGGTTGGTCCTGGCCAGAAGCCTGATGTTGGAATCTTCAAGATACCTAAGACGCTGGAGACTATAACCCTTCGGGGATTTCTTTACTATGCTAACGGCGATCCGGTCGCAACCCGGAAGGTCCAGTTTGTTCCGGATACTTCCGTGACGTTCAAAACATCGCACGTCTTCTACGATTACACCGAGACTGACGGCAGCTTTGAGATAACGATTCTGAAGGGACAACGGGGCAGGATTCGGGGCGAGTTTTACACGGGAAAGAAAGACTTGGAGCTTTGTCCCGACTGGCGCAAGGCGATAATCGAGACCACGATACCCGCAGATCACATGATTACCGCTGCGACCGAATGGGAAGAGGTAACGGGCTCTCGGAATATGAATGATATTCGATTCGTTTTCCCGTTCAATAAATGCAAGAAGGAGTAAGGTTCCACAGTCAGTAGATTTGAGCAGTCAACCTCTTTATACAATCGGCCATGGGCGGCATGCGTTCGACTATTTTCTTGAACTTCTGCGGCGGTATGAGATCGAGTTTGTGTGCGATGTGCGGAGTGTGGCGAGGTCGCGGTGGCCGCAGTTTAATGGTGGTGTTTTGCGGGAATTGTTGGCGGACAACGGGATCGGGTATGAACACTTGCCTGAGACCGGCGGAAAGATGAGGCCGAAGCAGGAAGATATGGACCGAGGCATCGACCGGATCATCGAGATCGCGTCGGACGTGCGGACGGTGATGATGTGTTCGGAATCGCAGCCGTTGTCGGCCCACAAAACACCGCGGGCCAATTGTCATCGAGTCGGGATGCTCTCACCGATGCTGCGTGCGAAAGGCGTCTCGCGCATCATCCACATCCTGCCGGACGGACGATCAATAGAGTTCGACGAATCGGCCGTGCCGTATATCTGGTGAAATTTGCAAGAGCGGGGGCAAGCCCGCCTTCCTAACTGTCAAACGCTGAGCTGATTCGGTTACCGAAATAACTTGATGATTCTCAGTCAGGAAGGGCGGCTTGCCCCCGCTGATTTATGCCCGCAGAACATCCAGAAGTTTTTCGTGGATGCCGCCGAAGCCGCCGTTGGACATTATTGCTACTACGTCGCCGTCCTTTAGGTCGGGCGAAAGGTGGTCGATGATGGCGTCGGCATCGGTCAGGGTCTCAGCCTGTTTGCCGGTGGCGGCGATGTTGGCGACGAGGCGTTGGACGTTCATCACGTCGCCGTAGGTCTTTGCGTCCTCGACGTTGAACACGCCGGCGATGATCACCTGATCGGCGTGGACGAACGCGTCCTTGTAGCGGTCCTCGAACACCGATAGCCGAGAGGTTCGCGAACGTGGCTCGAATATCGCGATGAGGCGGTTGTCTGCATAGCGCTGCCGCAAGGCTCGCAGAGTTTCATCAACTGCCGTCGGATGGTGAGCGAAGTCGTCGATCACGGTCACGCCGCGTTCGACGCCGCGGACTTCCATGCGTCGCTTCACGGACTGGAAGGTATTGAATGCCTCCTGGATCTTTTCCTTGGAAATTCCCCATGCATCAGCGGCGATGATAACAGCCAGACAGTTGCGGATGTTGAAATCACCGATCAAGTGAGTCGTGAAATCGGCCCAATGTTCGTCGGCACAGTAGACGCTGAAGCGGGTCTTATCCGTGTCGAGCGAGATATCGCGGGCCTGCCATTTGGCGTCCGGGCCGACGCCGAAGGTGTCGACTGTCGTGAACAGCTTGCCCTTCATCTGATCGAGCACCTCCACGACGACCGGCGAATCTACGCCGCAGATAAGGCGTCCGTTACCGGGCACGAGATTCATCAGTCGCGAAAACTGCCACTTGATCGCGTCGAGATCCTTATAGATGTCGGCGTGGTCAAACTCGATGTTGTTGACGATCGCGATCTCGGGCAGGTACGACATAAATTTCGGCTTTTTGTCGAAGAAAGCCGTGTCGTATTCGTCGCCTTCGATAACGAAGTAGTCGCTGTCGGTGACGCGAAAACTCTGGCCGAAATTCTGCACGACGCCGCCGACAAGAAACGTCGGGTCGAGCCCGCCGACCTCGCACACCCACGCCGCGATGCTCGTTGTGGTCGTTTTGCCATGGGTACCAGCGACGACGAGCGACTTTCGTCCACGAATGAATTCCTCGCGGACGACCTCGGCCTGCGAGCGATATTCAAGCTTGCGGTTCAACACCTCTTCAAGCTCCGGATTGCCGCGCATTATCGTGTTGCCGACGACCGTTATGTCACGCGGGAGGTCGGTATTCTCGGCCTTGTAGCCGGTCATTATCTCGATGCCGAGTTCTTCGAGCTGGGTCGACATCGGCGGATAGACGTTTTGGTCCGAGCCCGTGACCTTGTGTCCGCTAGCCTGCAGCATTCCCGCGAGCGACGCCATTGCCGTCCCGCAAATTCCGATCAAGTGATAGTGCATTTAGAAAGTCTGCTTTACAAAGTCTCTTATCGCGTTAACGCTCTCCGAGCTAGGGGTTGATGAATTCAAGTGCTTCAACAACCGTTCAAAGCGTTCGAGAAGCGCATCATTTTCGAGCTTGTCCTTTACCAGCAATGCTCGACCAAGAAAATCATCAACCGAGAGAAGGCCGGATTCAAATGCGTCAGCGAGAAATTCTATGTCCTTAGGACGCCCCGCCGCGATCTTGCTTGCAGCTAAGTCGTATCGATCCAGACATCTCGCGACAAGCTTACCCTCCGAATCGTGAAGCGGGATCAATCTATCTTCCCAGCCGGTCGGCAGCACGACAGACGCGAGGCCAAGAGCATCGGCGTAATACCCCTTTTCATCGGCAAATGGGCTAAACACACCGTAATCACTATTGATCCTATCTCGCTCAACGCTCTTTCCTCCAAACAGGAGGAAATCACATTCGCGAGACTCCCGCACTACTCGCGGCGGATCCTCGGTTTGCGCAAAGATGGACTGGGAACCAACTATTACTGGAAGTTCATTCTCGTCAAGAATGCCTCTTACGACGGAGATAAGGTCAAACAGATACGATTTTTGCACAAGCGTCGTATATTTCCTTGCGTTCTTCTTGGGTAAGTATACCCGTGAACGGCGACGACGATCGTAGTCGCTGTCCTTCGTCGGTGGCTTCTGAAATGATCTTCCTTATTTCGGAGTGCGACAGATTCTCTAGAATATCCTGCCATTCTTCCAGTGCGATGCTTCCCTGGCCTGTAAAGTCTGGCTTGTTCAACCAACGTTCGAGGTTGTCTTTCGCCTTTTCGACGATCCTTTCGCCGTCGGTCAGCATTTTGTCAGCAACCGCACGATGAAGCATTAGCGCGAATAGGTCAACGAAATTCACATTAAGGATTGTAACAAACCGGCACACCCTACAGTCTTGTATTTCCAGACAACGTCGATTTTAATGCACCGGGCGGGCGGTTGAAAAATGTGGGCACGAAATTTATCTGCGGTTCATCTTCGATGTCGTAGAATCGAGCTATGAGGGTGCTGTTGGTCGAAGACGATGCCCGGATCGCGGCCTTTATTTCGAAGGGCTTGCGGGAAAACGCTTATGCGGTCGATATCGCCGGTGACGGCGAAGAGGCGACGTATATGGCCGCGATCTCGCCGTACGACCTGTTCATCCTCGATATAAATCTGCCGCGAAAAGACGGAATGGCGGTTTGCTCGGAGCTTCGCGAGAGCGGTAATTCGAAGCCGATCCTGATGCTCACGGCTCGCGGCGGGATAGACGATCGCGTTTTGGGGCTCGACAAAGGAGCCGACGATTATCTTGTCAAGCCGTTCGAGTTTCGGGAACTGGTTGCCAGGATAAGAGCACTTCTAAGGCGGAGCAGCGAGGTGCGGGCGATAACGATCGAGATCGCGGACCTGTTGATCGACACGGTCTCGCAGACAGTTCGACGGGCCGGCGAGAAGATCGATCTGACGACGAAGGAGTACGCCCTGCTCGAATTCCTTGCGGTCAACAAGGGCCGCGTCGTCGATCGCGAAGAGATCTCGGAACACGTCTGGAACGAGAATTTTGATCCGTTCTCAAACTCGATCGAGGTTTACGTCAAACGCCTTCGCCGCAAGCTGGACGAGGGTTACACGCCGCAACTAATTCACACGCGCCGCGGTTCGGGCTATATTCTCAACGATGTTTAGTTCGATAAGAACGCGGCTGACGCTTTGGTATATCTGCATTGTCGGCCTCGTGTTCGTCGGCTTCGGCGTCTTTGCGTATACCCTTCTGCTTCGCAGCGTAGATGCGGAAACGCGGACCAACGTCACGGAGATGTCGTCGAACTTCATCACGTCCGCAAACTCCCTTCAGACAATTCGCCCCGCAAAGGTTCCGCCTGAAACGCTCATCCTAGACACTCTAAACGAATTCAATTTCCGCGATTACCATTTTGCGGTCACATCGGTTAGCGGAACGCTCGTCGCAAAGAGTGACAGCGTGGATATCTCTGAGGACGAGCTAAAGAGCGTGCGTGACGGCGGCTATTCCCACACACACTCAGGGGACGGAATGTACGCGATCTCGGAACGCGATTTCGCACTGCGGGGGCATTCGTACAAGCTATACGTGCTTTTCTCGCTTTCAGATCAGACCGCTATCGAATCGAGGATCAGAGAAACTCTGCTGATCACGGCCCCGATCCTGCTGTTACTCGCAGGCGTTGGCGGATATCTGCTCGCACGGCAGAGCCTTAAACCGATCGCCGAAATGGGCGAACGCGCAAAATATATCGGTGCGGAAAATCTTCACGAACGCCTGCCGGTCACAAATCCGAATGACGAGGTGGGGAACCTCGCGGTGCTCTTTAACCAGCTCCTCGACCGGCTCGATCACGAATTCGAAAAGCAGCGTCGATTTATGGCGGACGCCTCGCACGAACTGCGTACGCCGCTTGCGATCGTTCGCGGTGAATCGGAAGTGACTTTACAGAAGGAAAGCCGGTCGGATGAGGAGTATCGCGAATCTTTGAGGATCGTTAATGACGAAGCTCGGCGGCTTTCGAAGATCGTCGACGACCTGTTTACGCTCGCCCGCGTCGACTCGGGCAATCTTCAGGCGAACTTCCAGGAAGTCTACGTCGACGAGATCACGGAAGATTGCGTAACCAGCATCCGCACGCTCGCGAAACAGCGAAATATCACGATCAATTTCAAGACCGAGGAACTCTGCATCCGCGGTGACGACGCACTCTTGCGGCGGTTGATCTTGAATCTGCTGGACAATGCCGTGAAGTACAACGTGGAGAATGGGCGAATCGAGGTCGCGATCAGCGGGCGGACGGTGACGGTCGCGAACACCGGCCCTGAGATCCCTGAAGACCAGCGGCATCTTGTCTTCGAACGATTCTACCGTGTGGATAAAGCCCATTCGCGAGCGACCGAAACCTTTACGAGCGGTGCCGGACTCGGACTCTCGATCGCCCAATGGATCGCCGAACTCCACCGTGCGAGCATAAGTCTCGGCCGCTCAAACAGCGGCGAAAATATTTTTTTACTCACCTTTCCCGATTAATCTTCTGTTCATCTAGCTCTCGATATCCTGTCTTCGAACTCGCGGGTTGCGGGTAATTAAAACAAGACTAAGGAGATCATCATGAGCATCATCAAAGGGATCACTAACAAGGCAGGATTGCTTGCGTTGGCGTTGGTTGCGGTCTTTGCCGTGACTGGAACGACGACCTTTGCCGCCGGAAAGACTGCCGCAAAGGCAACAGCCGCTACCAAGACCGCTAAGAAGTCGATGAAAGCATCGACGACGAAAAAAAAAAGACATCACAAAAAAAGACATCACAAAAGACGTCACGCTCGAGCAAGCAAAAGCCAAAGCGTTAAAAAAGGTTAAAGGGACGGTCGAATCGGGTGAGGAACAGGCCAGGAACGGGAAGGCAGGATATTCATTTCATATTAAGAATACCCAGGGAAAGATGAAAGACGTTTGGGTAGATCAAGCAACGGGCAAGGCAATGGTCATCGCACCTGAAAAGATCAAGAGCAGTAAAAAATCAACGAACAAGGGGAAGGTAGTAACTCCAAAATAGCCTACGAACGAAAAAAGGCGGTCATCGTTACGATGACCGCCTTCCTCATTTCCGATCATTTTGCGAGGAGCTCATTTACCAGTTCGTTCGCTCCGTAGATCTTTCGCAGGGCTTCGATGATGCCCGCGGAATGAACACCAACCGCCCGCGAACCTTCTGTATCTTCGATGTACCAATATCGATTCGAGAGCTTTTGATTATTGCTGTCGAAGTTGAGGCCGACGACCTCGCCGTTGCGGTTGACCACCGGCGAGCCCGAGTTGCCGCCGATCGTATCCGCCGTGTAGACGAAATTCAAGGGCGTCGAAAGATCGACCTTGTCGCGGGCGGCTTTGATGCTTGCGGGGAGTTGGAACGGGTCGGCCTCGTTAAAGCTCAAGGCTCGGTCATAGAGGCCAAAGAAGGTCGTTTTGTAGGGCACCAGCGTTGTGTCTTCGTCGTATCCTTTCACCACGCCGTACGCGATCCGCAGTTGAGAGTTGGCGTCGGGCGGCATCGAACGGCCGTAGACCGCGAATCTCGCTTGGGCGATCTTGGTCCCGTTGGAAGTTTCAACGTTGGCGACGTTCTTTTCATTCCATTCGCGCAAGGCCCGGATCACTGGTTCGACCCGCTTAGCGAGCATGATCATCGGGTCGGTCGACGCATTGACTCCCGCAGCTCCGCCTTCGAGCAGAGCTTTACGGGCGGCCGGGTCGATCAGTTTTGTTTCGCGAATCGCTCGTCCCACGACCTCGGCTGGCTCTGCATCACCGAGGGCAGCCTTGATAAACGGATCGTCCGCACCGAGAACTTTGCGAGCCTCTTCCATCCAGTAAGTAAGCGCCGCCTCTTCCATATCGACGTAGATCGGAGCAGGCGAGGCAAGTGATGAACGAAACGCGCCGAGCCGCGTGTCGCGATACTCCGGATAACGCTGATCATCGGGCTTTGAGATCTCGTTGCGATAGGTGACGATCTGCAGGGCGATCGTCGCAAGCCGAGATGATCCAAGGCTGGAGAACGCGATCTGATTGGCCTTTGCGGGAAGTTCGGCATTCGCTTTCGCGATCGCGTCCCATGCAGGAGCGTATAACGTATTTAGATCCGGCTTGGCGGCGAGTTTGTCGCGCAGATCTTTTTCTTCCGCTTCCTTGCGGGCGAAGTTTCGCGGGTTCAGGAGGCCGTTTTGCTGTCCTTCGAGACGCTTGAGCGAGTTCGCAAGTCCACGCATTCCGGGATTTGCCTGACGATGCTGCTCGGAGCCTTTCTTCGAATATTCTTCGAGTGCTTTGCGACGCGTTTTCCAAACCTTTTCCTGCAGCGGATTGCCGACGTCGCGTTGATAGGCCAACTGCGCGACTGTCAGCAGCCTCGCCGTCGATCCCGGATAGCCGGACACGACAACGAACTCGTTCTCGGGTGCTCCGGTCGCCGACCACTTGAGATAGTTAGGAGTACTCGCAGGCTTGTCGTTCTCGTAAACCCGCAGGAACGTGAA
>DAIOWA010000032.1:0-11127 GCA_036758705.1 Pyrinomonadaceae bacterium
TGCTTTATGCGGTGATCATCCCGTGGCAGGTGGAAACCGCCGATTACGGCTGGCCGTATTGCCATTCTTCCAACGGCCGCATCTTCCCCGACCCGAAACTCAAACGCCGATCCGGCTGCGCGAACGTCTCGCGGCCCGACATCTTCTTCCCCGCACGCAGTTCCGCGCTCGGCTTCGATTTCTTTGATCAAACATCCGACGCCGCATTCCGAGATTCGTTCCTCGTCTCGCTCCACGGCTCCACCAACAAAGCCATCGGCCACGGCTACAAGATCGTCTCCGTCCGCCAAGGCCGCCCATCGCGCGACATAATCACCGGATTTCTCCAACGCGGAAAAGTCCTCGGCCGCCCCTGCGACATCATGAAGCTCAGCGAAAATTCGTTCCTCTTCACCGACGACTACACCGGCGTCATTTTTCTAGTCCGGAAAAAGTCTTGAGAGTCTTGTGAGTGAGGAGAGTCTAGAGCGTTTCGAATATCAATATGGCTACATTTAAGCGATTTGAAGATATTTTAGCGTGGCAGAAAGGAAGATTTATTGCTAAACGCACATATGAGATCTCTGCGGACGGAGCGTTTTCCAAAGACTTCGGCCTTCGTGATCAATTGCGCCGAGCCAGTGTCTCGATCATCGCCAACATCGCCGAAGGATTCGGACGAAGATCGGACAAAGAACTCGCAAACTTCCTAAACATGGCCCACGGCTCCGCCGCCGAATTCCAATCGCACCTTTATATCGCTTTCGATCTTAGTTACATCACCCAAAGCGAATTTGACGAACTTTATCGAGCAATCGACGAATGCTCCCGAATGATAATTTCCCTAAGCCACCACCTACGCAAGACGTGACGAGAAGGACTCTCCAGACTCGCAAGACTCTCCCGACTCCACTAGACTAAATGCCAATGAACATCGGCATCACGGTTTACCCGACATACGGCGGGAGCGGCATTGTCGGGTCGGAGCTTGGGCGGGAGTTGGCGGAGCGCGGGCATAATGTGCATTTTATCTCGTCCGTACTTCCCACTCGCGTTACCGAGCTGAACGACCGCGTGCATTTTCACGAGGTCGAGATGATGACGTATCCGCTGTTCGAACATCAGCCCTACGACCTCGCACTCGCGACGAAAATGGGCAGCGTTGCGCGTGCCGAAAAGCTCGACCTGTTCCACGTTCATTACGCGATCCCGCATTCGATCAGCGGCATCCTCGCCCGCGAATCGATCAAGGACAAACGCTACGTACCGGTAATCACGACGCTTCACGGCACCGACATCACGCTCGTCGGAGCGGACCGCTCTTACCTGCCGATCACGCGATACGCGCTGCAGCAATCAGACGGCGTGACGGCCGTGTCGAAGTTTCTCAAGAAAGCCACGATCGAAACCTTCGACTTCGACAATGTCGAGGTCATCCCAAATTTTATCTGCCCGTCGCACTACAAGAAGCTCACCGATACGCCTTTAAGAACGGAACTCGCACCGAATGGCGAACTCCTGCTAGTTCATGTTTCCAACTTCCGGCCCGTAAAGCGGGCGATCGATTGCGTCGAGATATTCGCGAGAGTGAAAGCGGAATTCCCAAACGTGAGACTCGTGATGGTCGGCGACGGCCCGGAGCGTGCCGCGGTTAAACATCGGGCGAAGGTTCTCGGCGTCGAAGAAGACGCGATCTTCGTGGGCAAGAAAGCGAACATCGCGGACTATCTCGGCGTGTCCGATATCTTCCTGCTTCCCTCCGAACTCGAATCCTTCGGCCTCGCCGCTCTCGAAGCCGCCGCCTGCGAACTCCCGGTCATCGCCACCCGAATCGGCGGCATCCCCGAGGTCGTGAACGACGGCGAAAGCGGATATCTGAGCGACATCGGCGACGTCGAAAAAATGGCCGCCAACGCACTCAAGCTCCTCAATAACGACGACCAACGCATCGCCTTCGGCCAACGCGGCCGCGACCTCTCCGTCCAACGCTACTCCACCCAAGCCATCATCCCGCAGTACATTTCGTTTTACGAAAAGGTTCTCAACGGAACGCGGACGCCTTCGTCCGGAAGTGATAGGACACGCTGACGAAGGCACCGGCGGCATCCAATTATTGCGCCGACGGAACGCGGACGCCTTCGTCCGCGAGTCATCCGGCTCAGCTCCCGATTAGAATTATTCTCGCGACGTTTAAGTTGATACAATTTAGACAAAACGCGGACGAAGGCGTCCGCGTTGCTATTTATGCTAAAGCGGTACATGCACAAGCGAGAGCGGCACTTTGCGATGATGAACGACAATCGCACGGTGCAGCCGTTCGATCTTGGGCCGGAGTTCGTGGCCGATCACGTCAACGGCGACGATCCTCGCACAATTCTCGCCGAGCATTCGCGATGGGCGATTGAGAACAGCGATGCTCACTTCGCTGCTCCCGAAGGATTGACGTACAAGCTCGACAAACGGCTCTACCCCTCGACCGCCTCGCTGAGCGCCGCCGACCTAAAGAAACCGGTAACGCAGACCGAACTCGAAGTCGTCACCTGGCAGAGCGCCGTCGAAACTCCGTCGGTCGAAAACAACACCGCCTACGCGACCTACTTTCCGGTGGAACGCGGACTTCAGTCCGCCGAGCGAACTAAAGTTCGCGGTCCTTCGGCCGTCATCATACTTCCCCACTGGAACGCGAAAGCCGGCACGTACTTTGATCTCGCAAAGTTCTTCAACAAGGTCGGAATGTCCGCACTTCGCCTGACACTGCCGTATCACGAAGAGCGAATGCCGCCCGAACTCGAACGTGCCGATCATCTCGTCGCACCGAACGTCGGACGATCCTTGCAGTCGATCCGCCAGGCGATCCTTGATACGCGTGCGGCGGTCACGTGGCTGAAAGATCAGGGATACGAAAAGGTTGGGATCGTCGGCACAAGCATCGGCTCATGCGTCGCGTTCATGGCGTTCGTCCACGATCTGCGGATCGACGCGGCGGTGTTCAATCACGTTTCGGGATATATGGCCGACGTAGTCTGGCACGGCCTCTCGACCTATCACGTCCGCCAGAGTTTTGGCGACAACATCACGCTCGAAGAGCTTCGCGAATTCTGGCGCCCGGTTTCGCCGATGGCGTATATGGAAAAACTCGCCGCGCTCCCCGACCGCCCGCAGCGATACATCTACACCAAGTACGACCTCAGCTTCCCCGTCGAACTCTCGCTCGAAACCATGGAAGCCCTCCGCCGCCACAACGTCAAACACAGCGAAGTCTCGCTCCCCTGCGGCCACTACACCCTCGGCGAAAAACCGTGGGTCTATATCGACGGCTACAAGATCATCTCCTATCTGAGGAAGCACTTGCGTTAGAAACTCGAAACTCATAACTCAAAACTCGAAACTGTTGAATTAACCACCAGTTTCGAGTTCTCAGTTTCGAGTTTCCAGTTTTGATCTACGCCGACCATTCGCCGCAGAAGGCGAGATCGGCCCGGCCGGTGATGAGCATCTCGTCATCGTCACGCCACAGGAATTCGGTGGTGCCACCTTCGGTGTGAACGGAGACCTTGCGGCCGGTTCGGTTGGTTAGAGTAGACAAGGCACCGGCACCGCTAACGCAGGTTCCCGAGGACGACGTCTCGCCCGCACCGCGTTCCCATATTTTGAGTTCGATGTTCTCGCGGTCGATCACCTTCACAAAAACGATATTCGCACGTTCGGGAAAATCGGGGTGCCGCTCAAGGGCTCTGCCGTAAACCCGCCACATCGGATCGAACTCGTCCACGAACATACACGCGACCGGGTTCCCCACGTTCACGCCGGAGACGAGAAATTCCTTCCCGTTTGCCTTGACCGGAAAGTCGACAACAGTTTCAAGAAGATCCTCTGAGGCAACTGGAACATCGGCGCTCATGAACTTCGGCTTCCCGATCTCCGCCTCGAACCAATAATGCCCCGGCGCTTCTTCTTCGATCAGCCGAAAATGCTTCACGCCGCTGCGAGTCTTCAGCCGCAGCTTCGGGTCATTCCAAAGCTCTTTGTAGTAGATGTAAGAAACCGCGCACCGCGTTCCGTTACCCGAAAACCCCGCGATGCTGCCATCTGGATTCACGATCTCGCAAAAGAAATCCGCCTCGCCGCCGTCCAGCCGTTCGACGATCGCGATGCCGTCGGACCCAACGCCCGTATGCCGCTGACAGATCCCAAGCGCAAGATCCACCTGATCCAACCCTACCGGGATCTGCTCGCGCTCGATGACAATGTAGTCATTGCCGAATCCGTGAAATTTACAAAATGAAATAGACACGCTTCAAATATACATTAGGCCAAAAACAGGATGAACAGGCAGGATCTGAAAACATCCTCCGCATCCTGTTCATCCTGTTCGAATCGATCTTTACTCCACCCAATCCGCAACGAACACGTTTGTATCGCCGACCGTTCCCGCATTGCGGTTCGATGCGAAGACGAGTTTCTTGCCGTCCGGCGAGAACATCGGGAAGCCGTCGAAAGTTTCGTTGTACGTGACGCGTTCAAGTCCCGTGCCGTCGACGTTGATCAGAGCGAGATCGAAGTTACGCTTGCGAGCGTCAGACGCGAAATAGTTCGTGCAGAAGATGATCTTCTTGCCGTCCGGCGTGAAGAACGGAGCGAACGACGCGGCGGCGAGCTTCGTTACCTGGCGTTTGTTCGACCCATCGGCGTTCATCACCCAAACCTCGAAAACCGTCGGCTCGATGAGGTGGTTCGCAAGACGATCTTTGTACCGAGCGATCTCAGCTTCCGTCTTCGGATGGAATGAGCGATAGACGATCTGCTTACCGTCCGGCGAAAAGAACGCACCGCCGTCGTAGCCGAGCTCGGTCGTCAGGCGTTTGACGTTCTTGCCGTTGATGTCCATCGTGTAAAGATCAAGATCGCCGTCGCGCATCGACGTGAAGATGATCTTCTTCCCGTTCGGCGAAACCGTAGCCTCGGCGTCGTAGCCCGGCGTCTTTGTGAGCTGCTTGATGTTCCCGCCGTCGGCGTACGAGGTGAAGATGTCGTAGCTCGGATAGATGGCCCATACGTAACCCTTTGAGAAGTCAGGATTCGGCGGGCAATCGCGCGAGCCGAGATGCGTCGAACCGTAGAGCACCTTCTTGTTCTTGTCGAAAAAGTAGGAGCACGTCGTACGGCCAAGCCCGCTTGAAACCATCTTCACATTCCCGCCGTCGGCGTTCATCGTATAGATCTGATCACAGCCGCGTCCCTCGCGTTTTGATTGAAAGACGAGCTGCTTCCCGTCGTTCGACCAATACGCCTCGGCGTTCTCACCGCCGAAGGTCAGCTGCTTGATGTTCTTCAGCCGCGTCTCGCCTTTTGCTGCGAGTGAATCTCCCTGGCCGTATCCAGCGAAAACAAACAATGTGATAGCTGCAAAAATTAATACACTTCTCATAAAAGTTGATGGTAATATTCCGACAACGAGTTTCCTTTGTGGTTTTGAATTAGTTTACCGAATAATCGCCGTATCTGAGAATCATATTCGTTTTCAAGAAGAGGCAGCCCGGATCTGAACGAAGTCACTATGGCATTTGAAACGAGCAAAGAAGTTCTGGATTGGTACGAAAAGCAGGAGCGAACGCTTACCGACGAGTTCATCGAAGGCCTGCCGTGGAACGAAGTTCGCGATACGCCGGTCGATCCGAAATTCATTCCGGTCCTTTTATATATGCGCGACGTCGAGGTGCTCACCGAGATGTATCATCGCGAACTTCAGCGCACGCCGACGGGACGCGACCCGGTGATCTCAAAGTTTATGGAGCGTTGGGGCATCGAAGAAGTGACCCACGGCCAGGTCATCGATCGGTTCCTGAACGCGATGGGTTACAAGACGCCCGAAGACTGGCAGTCGCAAACTCATCGCAACGTCCCGACGACATATCACGCGAACACTTTTCTTCTTACGACGATCACGAACCTGCTCGGCAGCCGATTCACCGCGACCCATATGGCCTTCGGCGCGATCCACGAGATGTCCACCGGCCAGGCTTATCGAAAAATGAAAGATCTTGCGAAACACCCTGTGCTTTCACAGATCCTTGACGGCATCATCAAGGAAGAGGCCGCTCACACACATTTCTATCGAAGCGTCGCCCGCATCGAACTCGCCAAAAGTGAGACTGCTCAAAAGATCGCGCGGAAAGTCGTCGAGACCTTCTGGCGTCCGGTCGGCCAGGGCTCGCTTGCAAAAGAGCGAACCGAATATGCCATCGCGGCGCTGTTCGGTGACGAATCAGGTGAAGGCGTCGACATCCTTGATCGGACCGTCACCAAACGCGCTAACCAGCTTCCGGGATTCGAAGGCCTGGCAAACACCACCCACCGATTTCGAGACATTTGTCGCCGCCTTACGCCCCTAAAAACGATCGCCTCGCTGCTCTCAGTGCTGAACGCAGCAACCATTGTTTTCTCGATTTAGAGATCAACGCCGAAAGGTTTCCTCTATTTCTGCTTATCTCTTTGTGTATTACTTTCAGTGAGGTACGAAAAAAATGGGTGATTATTCTTTCGATCAAGCGGAACGTCAGATCTTGACCTCCGAGGGATTTCTTGCGGGCCTTGAAAAGATCGCCGCCACCAAGCCGGGGCTTAAGGACACGCTCGACGGATACAGATCGGGCTGGCTCGGATCCTGGATGGACGATAACTTTGCGGAAGCCGAAAAAGAGGTCGCAAAGATAGACGCGGCGTTGAAACGCTTAAAGGCGGCGTCGCGGGGTATTGAACAGAGTAAAAAGATCTCGGCAACTGATCCCCGTATTGGGCAATTCCGAAATGACCTTAATGCCCTCGACGGTTGGACTGTCAGCCTGCTTGAAACTGTTTTCCGCATTGCCGGCTTTATTGATCCGAAAAGGACGCAAGCCAAGGTTGGAGAATTGAGCGCGGCAATGATGAAACTCTTGAACGAGCGCCAAACAGAATTGGACCCATTCAAGAAAAATCCATCGCATTTCAATTCCTATATGAAGTGACGAATCGAAGTATGGATCACGCCGTGCGGTAGACTTCAATTCCCTCACGAAACTCGAGATCAGCTTTGCCTTCGGAATGAGCGTAGTCGAGGTGCGCGATGGATTCGGATATCGCGAGGAATCGGTGTACGTCGTGGTTGAACGAATTGGGAAACAGACGCTGCGCAACATCGAACGCCGTTGAACCGCCCTTCGCCACAAGGTTTAAGACCTTCCTCTGCCGCTCATCGATCGCCCGCACATAGCGATTAAATATCTCTTCAAAATCGACGACAGGTTCGCCATGCCCACCATACGCGAGCGTCGGCTTGTAGCTGCGGAGCTTCGCAAGGCTAACCAGATATTCGGCGAGCGACGGAAATCGCCGGTCGGGATCCACAGGGTCAGGCGAAACGATCGGATTCGGCGTGATGCGCTTCAGCACGCAGTCGCCGCAGATCAGCGTACGATTAGCTTCACGAGCGAATGAACACGAGCCCGGCGTATGTCCCGGCGTGTGGAGCACGCGAAGGCTGCCGCTCTCAAACTCGATCTCCATCTCATCCTTTAGCGGCATGAAATCACCATCGTCCAGAGCGTCCGTCAGCAGACTGATCTCATCGTAGAGCGACTTCATATCGTCAAAGACCGCCGGCGGCACACCCGATCTCAGCAGCAATTTCCGATGCTGTTCCTGAGCCAGACGCCCGAATAAATGGCCCGTTTCCCAATCGTGGATCAGCACCTCGGCGTTCTTCGCCTCGTCACGAACCTGTTTAGCAAGCCCGCAATGATCCTCGTGAGCGTGCGTCAGCACGATCCGCCGAACATCGGAAAAGCGGATGCCGTTCTCAGCCAGCTTCGCTCTCAATGCAGCCGAAGCCTCGGCGGTCTTCGGCCCAACATCGATCAGCGTCACCGGATCTTCCTTGATCAGATAGACGTTCACATCGCCGACGTAGAAGGGAGTTGGGATGGATAAAGGGATGATCTGCATCTGCTTTGAGATTGTCGATTTACGACCGCCTGATTGTCAAAATCAAGACATTGCAGACGTGTTTATTGGTTAAACCAATTCCGCCGCTGAACGCCAGCGGATCAAAGTCAATTTTCGCCCTTTTTTGCTTGCCTTATCACTGGATTTAAGCTAAAAACATCGTAGCAAATCCGTCTTGCGGACGTTCGCAGCCGTCATCTTTAAGTACGAATTCGAATAGTTTTACGTGAAGAGGCCCAAGCCTCTCCGCCTCTTCGCCGTTCGTTTAGATGGCCGCAGACTCGCTTGACCCCTCGAATACAAGGAGAATATTCAATGCACGCAGTTGCTAACTATTTTTCCAGCCGCATTGGAAAGACCATATTTACTTTCGCAGCGGTCGTAATGGCCGCTACTTTTGCCTTTGGCCAAGCCGCGACCAACGCATCGGACCTATCCGGAACCGTAGCCGACCCGAACGGTGCTGTAGTTTCCGGCGCCACCGTAACGGCTCGAAATTCCTCGACCGGATTTTCGCGAAACGTGACCACGGGCACTGACGGCTCGTATACCTTTATCGGACTGCCTCCCGGTGACTATGAGATCACTGCCGAGGCGCCCACGTTCAAGAAAACGGTCATTTCACCCGTCCGCCTCACGGTCGGCCAGGTCGCCCAATTGGCGATCAAGATGGAGATCGGCGGCGCCGATGTGCTTGTGAATGTCTCCGGCGACAGCGTAGAGCTTATCGAACCCGGCCGCACGTCGCTATCGAACACGATCGATCAGCAGCGTGTCGAAAATCTCCCGATCAACGAAAGAAGCGCTACCGGTTTCGCATTGACCCTCTCGACCGTCGGCCGCGATAACGGCCGCCCGATCGGGCCCGCCCCGACATCCGGCCTTAACATCGGCGGACAGCGCGGACGCTCGACACAGGTAAACGTTGACGGTGCTGATTTTACGGATAACTCTATCAACGCCGCCCGCTCCACGGTAAGCATGGAAGCCGTGCAGGAATATCAGGTCAACACGAATTCATACACGGCGGAATTCGGCCGTGCGACCGGCGGCGTCGTCAACGTCGTCACCAAACGCGGTACCAACTCCTTCTCCGGCAACGTCTTCGGATTTATCCGCGACAAGAGCATCCAGGCGACGAACCCGTTCTCGCCGATCGAAAACCCAGACTTCCGCCGTACCCAGTTCGGCGCCACCCTCGGCGGCCCGATCATCAAAGACAAGACATTCTTCTTCGCCGCCTACGAAGGCAGAAGGCGTGATGAGTCAGGCTTCTTTACCAGCGATGTAGTCGGCAATCTGACGTCCTCTGTTCAAATTGGATCGCCTTACCTTCCGTTCACTCAGGTTTTTGACCGTCTAACCGCAGCACAAGCAGCCAGGATCAATCAGCTTATTGCTAGCGGCGTTCCGGATTACATCAATGCCGCGATTCAGTATGCTTACCTGGCATCGAGCGGTGGTATCACTGCTTTGAACGGCACAAACTCCTTACGAAGCGTCGGCGGCGCGGTAACAGCGGGTACAGTTGTCGGACCACGGTTTGTGCTCACTGGCGCTCCGGTTCCCGCTGGAACAACAAACGGGGACGGACAGCCAATCGCCTTCAGACCGTTACTCGACCTCGCCCGTATCTTCCCCGTTACGGAACGTGCGAACTATTTTTCGATTCGTGGCGATCACGCTTTTAACAACAACAACTACCTGACGATGCGCTTCGGTTACAACACCGGAAATCAGACGGGTATTCAGGTCGAATCGCAAAACCAATCGCTAGGACAGAACGATTTCTCGCGTACAGGTATTACGAAACTCGAAGATACTTCTTTTGGCGCGTCACTGAACTCGACTCTAAGCGCGACCCTGGCGAATGAATTCAAGTTTGCCTATGGCCGTCGACACACAACCTTTAGATCGCAAAACGGGGATGCGGTTGCTTTTAACATTTCTGGAACAGCCTTCATCGGTCGCGAACTGTTTTCGCCGGTCGATCGAACCGAAAACCGCTTTCAGTTCGCCGACAACTTCAACTGGGTTATGGGTAACCATACGCTGAAGTTCGGCGGTGACTTCAACTTCGTTCGTATTCCATCAGCGGTTTTCGAATTGAACTTCGCCGGACTATTTAACTTTGGCGACTTCGCTTCCAGCAATCTCAGTCCCGCCTTCGGCGCTCTCGGCTTACCGGCACTGACGCCAGTTCAAAGCTATGGCCTCGGAATGCCGTCAACGTATATTCAAGGTTTCGGCAATCCGATCTCAGAGATCAAGAACACGCCAATCGCATTCTATGCGCAGGATTCGTGGAAAATAATGCGTCGGCTGACCCTGAACTACGGCATTCGCTATGACGTTGAATTGACTCAGACTATCGCCCCGGTTGGTATCCAGGATCCGCTCACCGGTATCACACTTTCCGATACCGACATTCTTGCGGCACAAGATGCCGTCGGCGTACAGCAGGGCATCCCGCGTGATACGAACAACTGGGCACCGCGGTTTGGATTCGCTTTCGATACTTTCGGAAATGGTAAGACCATCCTCCGCGGCTCGATCGGCCTTTACTATGATCACCCGCTCTTGGCGGTCGCGTTCAACTCTGACATCGCTGACGCCTCGCAGCAACAGCAGTCTGTACTCACTGCGGGAAGCCCGGCGCCAACGGGCCTGCTGAATGCGGCTCAGGTGTTTCAGGGGACGGTATGCGTTCCTGGGGCTACCGCCACGCCGTTCTGCGCGGCCGCCGGTAACCCGGTTACGCTTGGCGTGGCACCGAGCGCACAGTATCAATTCGGACGTCAGCGATTTAATGATCAGACATACTCCGGTTTCGGGGCGGTACTTCCTTTTACTCTGCCGATATCCAAGGATTTCCAGTATGCGTCCGCTACCCAGGCAAATTTCGGCATCGAGCAGCAGTTGACGAAAGATATGTCCCTGGGCGTTTCGTACATCTATGTCGGAGCACATCATCTGCCCCATCCTACGGATCTGAACGCTCCCGACACCTCGCTGCAGATACAAAATTTCCGGAGGTTCGCTGGGCGTGATCCGGCGTCACAACAGGAAGCCATTGCCTTTTCAATACCGTCGGCTCCGACTCTTGCAGTCCCATTCTTCGCGTGTCCGGGCGCACCGACTTTGACTTGCTATAACAATCCAACT
>DAIOWA010000033.1:0-11118 GCA_036758705.1 Pyrinomonadaceae bacterium
CTTGTCCGCAACCCGGTGAAGAGGCGGACAAGGATGTCCGCGTTCCGATCGATCTCATCGAGCTCGGAGCCGGTGACGGCACAAAGACCGCGGTGCTTATCGAACACCTGCTCTCGAACAACGTCGATTTCACCTATCAGCCGATCGACATTTCACAGGAAGCCAACGACGCGCTCGAATCGAAGTTCAAGGAGAAATTCCCCGCGCTCCGTATCGACCCGCACACCGGCGATTACTTCAAAGTCCTCGGCTCATTGAAAAACAATAGCGGCCGCCGCAAGGTGATAATGTTCCTCGGCTCGAACATCGGCAATTTCTTGCGCGACAATGCGGTCACATTTTTCCGCTCGATTCGTGCGGTAATGAACGAGAACGACCGGCTTTTCATCGGGTTCGATATGCAGAAAGACCCCCGGACGATCGTCGCGGCTTACGACGACAAACAGGGCGTCACGTCTGCGTTCAACCTCAACCTGCTCACCCGAATCAACCGCGAACTCGGCGGCGACTTCGACCTCGACAAATTCTCGCACTACGCCCAATACCGCCCGATGGAATGCGCCGCCCGCTCGTTCCTCATCAGCCGCGAAAAACAAACCGTAACGATCGCCGCCCTCAACCGCTCGTTCGAGTTCGATCAATGGGAGCCGATCTTTATGGAGATCTCGCAGAAATATACCCACGCCATGATCGACGAACTCGCCCGCGACGGCGGCTTCGAGATCGCCAAGGAGTTTTACAACCCCGAGGATTTCTACATCGATTCTCTATGGAGCCCCGTTTAGAGTGCGCGATTTATCGCGTACTATTCGTGGCCGAGGCCGTACGCGATAAATCGCGCACTCTGAACATTTCATGAATATCAACCTTCTCACCTTCGACACGCTCGACTCGACCAACACCGAGGCGCTCAATCAGGCTCGGCTCGGGGCGGAGGAAGGCTTGTGTGTGGTCGCACGTCAGCAGACAGCCGGACGCGGCCGACACGGGCGTACTTGGGTGAGCGAAGCTGACGCCGGGCTCTATTTCAGCATCGTCCTGCGGCCAAAGATCGAGACTCAATTCCTGCCACTGATCACGCTAATGACCGGCGTCGCCGTCCACGACACCCTCGGCGAACTCGGCATCGACGCCGACATCAAATGGGTCAACGACCTCCACGTTGACGGCAAAAAGATCTGCGGCATCCTCGCCGAAACCACCGACACCCCCAGAGGCCTCGCCGTCGTCGTCGGCATCGGGATCAACCTCAAATCGTCCAACTTCCCTCCCGAGATCGCCGACACCGCCACCTCGATCACTGAACAAGTGTCAGTACCACCTGCGGTAGCGGGTGGTTTAACGCGGCCACCAAGCCCATCGGAGTTAGCAGAGTCTTTGACCAAATTCCTCACCTACTTCTACGACCTCCTCCACTCCGACAACGGCCCGGCAACCATCATCGACGAATGGCGCAAGCGCTCGACCTACTTCTCTGGCAAACCGGTCCGCGTTGTGTTAGAAAATGAATCACTCGAAGGCATCACCGACGGCCTCGAACCGAACGGCGCTCTTCGCGTAAAACGTAACGACGGCAGCGTAACCATCGTACAAGCAGGTGACGTGGAGCAGCTTCGAGCTACATAGAAATGAGACGACTCTCCGAAATCCATCCGGTCATCTACAAGACCCGCATCGGACAAAAGCGGATGTTCCGCCGCTTGGGTGATGTGTCTAAGCGTGTCCGATTCGCTGACGAACTCCAACAAGAAGATCTGAAATTCACCTGCAAAAAACATCAATCCTTACTGAGAAGAAAGCTGGGCGATTCCGATCCGCAGCTTCAGGAGAACAAGGTCGGAAATCTGAAGATCGCGTGCCCGACGATCGACGGACTGCTGATTAAACCCGGCGAGACATTTTCATTCTGGCGTCAACTCGGCGAAGCGACCGCCGAGAAAGGCTATCTCGAAGGTATGCAGCTTTCTCGCGGCGAGGTTGTTCGCGGAGTCGGCGGCGGGTTATGCCAACTCGCGAATCTGCTCTACTGGATGGCCCTGCACACGCCGCTTGAGGTCGTCGAACGCCATCACCACAGCTTCGACCCGTTCCCCGACGAGAACCGCACGCTTCCCTTCGGTTCGGGTGCCGGCGTTTTCTATAACTACATCGACCTGCGGTTTCACAACCCGACCGACATGACCTTGCAGATCCGCCTATGGCTGACCGACGAACACCTCAAAGGCTCGATCCGTTCAAGCTCCGAGACGCCGTTTTCCTATCACGTCTTCGAGCGAAACCACCGCTTTCTCCAACGCGACGGCAAGAACTTTCGTGAGAACGAGATCTGGCGAGAGCTGATCGATCGCCGTACCGGAAACCGTGTCGCGGAAGAATTGATCGTCAAGAATTTCTCCGAGGTTAAGTACGACCTTCCCGCAGGCGTCTGCGCGGAAGCCTGCTAGATTGAACTTTGACCTCGACCGTTGTAACGTTATTCGAAGCAGTATGAACGACGATTTTGACTTAGATGAGGCTTTTGATTTCGGCGACGATGACGACATCGCAGCCGATATCGCTGACCTCGAAGATTCCATCGATGATGCGCCGGACGTTATGCTTCGCACGGCGATCCTGCAGAAAGACCAAATGACAGCGCTTCTGTGTATCAAAAGCGCCACCGCGGGTGCCGCGATCTGCCGCGTCGACCCGCGCGAGACGTTTCCCGCCGTCCAACTCTACGACGACCGCGACGCCGCAATGCTCTGGTTCTCCCGCTCGCTGAACTCAAGCCGCAAGAATGGCTGGAACGTCGTCTACGACGGCCTCCCGCTGCAAGGCTAATTTCGGTTTAAAGTTCAAGGTTCAATGTTCAAAGTTTTGTTAGAACCTGGAACCTTGAACCTTGAACCTTGAACTATGTTATTGGCCATCGACATCGGTAACTCCTCGACGAAGTTCGGCATCTTCGATGGCGACTCGCTGCTGCATAAATTCTCGATCCAGACAAAGCGTGATTATACAGCCGAAGAGCTTCTCTTCGACCGGCTCAAGGTTCACGAGCAGGACTTCATCCAGATCGACATTGACACCTGTGTCGTCGCGTCGGTCGTCCCTGAGTTGAGCGCCGTGATCGAGCAGGTTTGCAACGAACTTTTCAAGATAACTCCGCGATTCGTCGATGCAGGTTGGGATTTCGGCTTCGCGATCGATTACGATCCGCCATCGGCCGCCGGCGTTGATAGGCTCGTCAACTGCTTCGCCGCAGCCGCGAAGTACGGGTCGCCGGTTGTTGCGTGCAGCTTCGGTACGGCCACGACGATCGATATTGTCTCGGACGAAAACGTCTATGTCGGCGGTATCATCGCACCCGGAATGGCAACGATGGCAAAAGCTCTTCAGCTCGCGACTTCAAAACTGCCGGAAGTGACTCTGACGGCACCCGACGCGATCATCGGCAAGACCACAGTGACGTCGATCCGATCAGGCATCGTGAACGGGCACGTCGCGATGATCGAAGGCCTGCTTAAACGTATCGGAAGTTCGGGCAAAACAGTCGCGACCGGCGGATTTGCACGTATGATCGCATCGCAAACTTCAGCGATCGATATCGTCGACGAAAATCTCACGCTCGAAGGCCTCCGGCTGCTCGCCCTTCGAGACGGCGTTCAAAGGCTTGCCAGCACGCACTAAAGGTGGTTTAATTATCGTTTGCCTTTCAATGGCAGTATCTTCGGCCGAAAGGAGGTGAGAAAGTAATGGCTTATATTTCAGTAAATAACAACGAATCGATCGAGAGCGCTCTCCGTCGTTTCAAGCGTAAGGTTATCTCGGAAGAGATCATCAAAGACCTCAAAAAGCACGCTCACTTCATTCCGCCGGGACAGAAGGCGAAGCTCAAATCGGCAAACGCTCGCAAGCGTAACCGCCGACGTTTCCGCCAGCAGCGTCCGATGAACGCCGCCCCGCGGCCGAACAACGGCTAGGACTTTTTTGAAAGACAGTCAAAAAAAGAGGGTGTCTGAAAACGTGATTTAACTAAGACCGGGGACATTGATGACCCGGTCTTGTTCTGTGTTTTTCCTGTATTTTTCTGTGTTTTATGTGGTTCCGGTCTTTTAATGGCCGGAACCACAAACCACAAAATGGAAAGATCACGTTTCAGACACCCTCTTCTATTTTGATCTGGGTCGGCCTCTGGTTGCGTAGGCCTTGTCTTTTTCATCTTATTCGGATCTGTTCTTCTTGTTCAGTGGTTAGATTCTTTTTTGACCACTGAACAAGAGGAATAAGAAGTACAAGAAGGAAATCTCCTACGGCTTAACCCGCATGCGTGCGAATCGACGCACCGTCCAATATACTTATCCTTTTGCGATCATGACTGCGAAGTTTCCAAAGATCCTCATCACCAACGACGACGGTTACCACAGCGAAGGCATCGACGCTCTTGAAAAAGCGATGAGGCTGGTCGGCGAGGTATATGTCGTCGCACCGGAATCGGAGATGAGCGGCGCGTCGCACAGCCTGACGCTCTCACGACCGCTCCGTATCAGACAGTTGGACGACCGTCACTGGACCGTCGACGGCACGCCGACCGACTGCGTCACGCTTGCTCTGAATCGAATACTCCCCGAAGAACTTCGCCCTGACATCTGCGTAAGCGGCATCAACCACGGAGCAAACCTCGGCGAAGACGCGTCATACTCCGGAACAGTCGCCGGAGCACTCGAAGCCACGATCCTCGGCGTTCCCGGTATCGCATTCAGCCTTGTCGCCAATCGGAGCCACGACTTCACCGAATCAGCAGTGGTCGCTCGCAACATCGTTGCTAGGGCTCTGAACGAAGGCTTGCCCAAGTTCACGCTGCTGAACGTGAACGTTCCGAAAGGTGTTCCAAAAGGCATCAAGGTTGCGAAGCAGGGATTCAAATCGGCGAAACCGGTTATCAGTGAACACATCGACCCTCGCGGCAAGCCTTATTACTGGATCGGCGAGGTCCGCGACGGTTTCCGGGCCGAGGGCGGAACCGATTTCGAAGCCGTCGAAGAAGGTTTCGTATCAGTCACGCCGATGCGGGCCGATATGACAAACTATTCGGAACTCGAACACCTCAGGAGTTGGGACGAATAAACGTGAACGGCACCGCGGCAGGGCGAAACATCTCAGACGGCTTCGAGATACCTCGCGGCCGAATGACGGAACAGCTCCGGGGCGCCTACAAGGTCGTGGACGATCGGGTGCTCGGTGCGATGAACACCGTACCGCGTCACCTCTTCGTTCCGAGCGCGTTGCAATCGCAGGCATATAAAGATAACGCGCTGCCGCTTTCGGTCGGCCAGACGATCTCGCAGCCGTTCATCGTCGCCCGGATGACAGAGCTGCTCGAACTAAAAGGCCGCGAACGCGTCCTTGAGATCGGATCAGGCTCTGGCTATCAGACCGCTGTTCTCGCGCTCCTCGCCCGCAAGGTCTTCGCGATCGAACGCATCGAATCGATCGCGTCCGCGGCTAAGGAAAAGCTGATGCATCTCGGCTACCGAAATATCTCGTATCGCGTGGGCGACGGAACGCTCGGCTGGGAGATCTATTCGCCATTCGACGCAATGCTCATTGCCGCCGGCGGGCCCGAGATCCCTCAGCCGCTTGTCGACCAACTCGCGGTCGGCGGACGAATGGTGATCCCGATCGGCGAGGAACAAAAATCGCAGACCCTTGTCCGCGTTACAAAGAAAGAGAAAGGCTACACAACCGAAAACTGCGGCCCATGCGCGTTCGTGCCGCTGATCGGCGAGCACGGCTGGAAGTGATCTGGAAGTTATATGGAATCAGTTTGGGATCTAATCCATTATCTAAACCCAAAAGTGTTGATCGACACCTTACTTGGGCTGTTTGGCAACTGGGTGTATGTCGCCCTTTGGTTTGTGATCTTCGCTGAAACAGGCTTAGCCGTTGGGTTCTTCCTTCCCGGTGATTCGCTTCTCGTAGTTTCCGGACTCTTCGCAGCCGCCGGCAAACTCAACGTTTGGCTCGTCCTCATCGCTTTCTTTCTCGGATCCGTGATCGGCGACAGCACCGGCTACTGGACCGGACGCGTGATGGGCAAAACGCTCTTCAATCGCGAAGATTCATTTATCTTCAAACCAAGCCGCGTTCAAAAAGCCCACGCTTTCTTCGAGAAATACGGCCCCAAAACGGTCATCCTCGCTCGCTTCGTGCCGATCGTCAGGACATTCGCCCCGATCGTCATCGGAGCGGCGGAAATGCCGTATTCGAAATTCGTCACGTACAGCATCCTCGGCGGACTGCTCTGGATCAACAGTATGGTCCTCGCCGGCTACTTCCTCGGCGGTGTGATCGAAAACGCTCTTGGAATAAAGTTGGAAGACCATATCGAAAAGGTCGTGATCGTCGTCGTCTTTCTCTCCCTCCTTCCCCCGATGATCGAGTTTGTGAAACATAGATTAGGAAAGAAAGAAGAAGCTCCTGCGAATTGACTTAAATGCGGTCGTAACCTAGACTCAAAGATTGGCTTATCGGGGCGTAGCGCAGTCTGGTAGCGCGCACGGTTCGGGACCGTGAGGTCGGAGGTTCGAATCCTCTCGCCCCGACCATTTCCCAAGGCGGCAAATTTTCGTGATTTGTCGCCTTTTCCCTTTCCAACCGGTCGTTACTTCCCAAGTCGAACCGTAAACCGGTATCACGCGCCTGACACTTTCCGCGACATCAACCCCAACAAGATCGTCAACACCAACGCAAATCCGCTCACGGCGATCACCACATAGAACGCCGACGTATAATCACCGCCCGAGGCATCTGCCAGACGGCCCGTGACCATCCCGCCGACCGCGGCACCGACCGTTTCGATCACGATCAGCACGCCGAGGATCTTCGGATATTCGCGATTACCGAAAAAGTCCGCGGCGATGCGCTGCAGCAGCACGAACGTCCCGCCGTAACCGAAACCGAACGGCAGCAGAAAAAAGTAGATCGTCGAAGCCGACAAGTTCGCCAGCACAAGCGTTGAAGCGAACATCATAAAGCAGCACGCAAGCATTACCCGTGTCGGCGCGAAACGGTCGCTCAGCCAGCCGAACAGAAACTTCCCGGCAACACTGACTGCCAGGAGCGACGACAGCCCGAAACTCGCCTGCTGAGGTGACAGCCCGATCTTCGTGGCCTGCAAAATGAACTGCTGCGTCGTGACAAAGATCGGATAAAACACCGCCGCGGCACACAACGCAAGTATCCAAAAAAGCGGCGTCCGAAGCGCCTCTTGCAGCGTCAATCCTGCGACCGCAGCCGGAGCGGCATCCTCAACAACTCCATCGCCATCCGCCAGCATTCCTATGTCGGCGGGCTTGTCCTTAACAAAAAACAGCACCGCCGGCACGAGCAGCAGCCATATAAACAAACTCACAACGACCATCGCCGCCCGCCATCCATACGCCGCGATGATCGGCGGCGAAATAAGCGAGATCAGGCTTCCGCCGAAGCTCGTACCGGTCAGCAATATCCCGAGCGCAAGGCCACGCCGCCGCACGAACCAGTTCGATACCAGCACAATGCTCGGCAGCACGCCGACGAAGCACAGCGAAACTCCCATCACCGTCCGGGCCGCATAAACAACCCACGGTGAAGTCGTCTGCGAATGCACGATCAACGCCCCGCCGAGCATCGCACAGCCGATCAGCATCAATGTCCGCAGCCGGTATCGCTGGATCAGGAAACCCGCGAACGGCGACAGCACCCCCGCAAAAAAGAACGTCAGCGTCGCGCCGAACGCGATAAAGCTCTCGGCGTTCCCTGCCGCCACCGCACCGCTCGCGACAAACTCCTCACGGATCGACTTGTAGAAAACCGGTATCCCGCCGATCGAAAGGCCATTGCTCACGACCAACGCCAGCGTCCCGACCGCCACGATCACCCAGCCGTAAAAAAACTTCGTCCCGCGATTTCCCATGAGATCTTTATCCAGACTAAGGAATAGGATTTTTTCTTTCTTGTTCCCTTTCTTCTTATTCCTCTTATTCTTCCTGTTCTGTGGTGAAAAAAGGACTTAACCCTGAACAAGATTAAGAATCCAAATAAGCCCGGATTCAGCAAATAGGAGCTTTTTCTTTGTTGTTCTTCTTGTTCTGTGGTCAAAAAAAGAAATCAACCACAGAACAGGATGAAAAGATCTGAATAAGATGAAAATACAAAGGCCAAACCCCGACAAGTCTAACGCGTAATCCGGATTCTCTGCGGGCTTCTGCAATTCCTGCACAACAGGTTACCCTGCTTTCTATGTTTGACCGAATTCTCATCCTCTCAGCCTCGGTCGGCAACGGCCATACGACCGCCGCACAGGCGCTAAAAACCACCTTCGAGCGTGAAGGGCTCGCCGCCGAGGTTCGTCACGAGGACGTGTTGAAGTTCACCAATCCGCTCTTCCGGCGGCTCTACGGCAAGGCGTACATCGACCTCGTCAACTCAATGCCCGAGGTGCTCGGCTGGATGTACGACCAGCTTGACGAACCGTGGAAGAACGAGAAACGCCGACTCTTTTTCGACAAGCTCAACACGCAGCCGCTGATAAAAATGATCCGCGATTTCAAGCCGGATTGGATCGTCTGCACGCACTTCCTGCCGTCCGAACTCATCTCCGACCTAAAGGGAAAGGGCAAGCTGACGTGCCCGCAGGCCGTCGTCGTCACGGATTTCGATATGCACGCGCTGTGGCTGTGCCGCCATCTCGAACAGTATTTCGTCGCCCTCGACGAGACGCGCTTCTATATCGAATCGCTCGGCTTCCCGCCCGACAAGGTCAGCGTCACCGGCATCCCGATCGACGCAAAATTCAGCGTGCAAAGATCGAAGACCGAGATGCGTGAGAAGTTCGGGCTCGACCCCGACACGCCGACCATCGTCCTCTCGCTCGGCGGATTCGGCGTCGGCAAGATCGAGACGCTTATCGATTCGCTCCGTTCGATCAAGACGCCGGTGCAGGTCCTTGCGATGTGCGGGCGAAATGAGGAGCTGAAAAAGAAGCTGGAATCGGAAGATACGTCCAAGGTGATCCCGGTCGGCTACACGAATCAGATGGACGAATATATGAGCGCGTCCGACATCATCGTCGGCAAGCCCGGCGGACTGACGACCTGCGAAGCTCTCGCGAAAGGACTCGTATTCGTCATCGTCAACCCGATCCCCGGCCAGGAAGAGCGAAACTCCGACCACCTCCTAGAAAACGGCTGCGCCATCCGCTCGAACAATCCCGCGACGCTCGGGTTCAAAATTGAAAAGCTGTTGAATGATCCGGAAAGGATGAAGATGATGCGCGAGGCCGCGTTGAAATTCGCACGGCCGAACGCCGCACAGGAGATCGCCGACTGGCTCAAAGCGAGATCTGCATAACGGCGTTGATGCCGACCGAACCGCAATAAGGAAACGTCAGCGTTCCGACTCGTGTAAAGCCGTGCTTGGCGTAGAACGACAGCCCGCGGCGATTCTCTTCCCACACGCCGAGCCACAGCACGTCCTTGCCCATCGACCTCGCTTCCTCCATGCAGATCTCCAACAGAGTGTCACCGATCCCCGTTCCCCACACACGCTCGACCAGGTAGATCCGCTGAAGCTCGACCGCGTTTCCCTTCACAGCTTCGTGCGGCTCACCGTCCCGCAGCTTTGCGTAACCCACCGCGCGTCCGCGCCGAAACGCGATGAAATACGCCGAATGCTCCATCTCTGCCTCGATGGTTTCGCGTCCGAAATTCTCGCGCAGATAATTCGACAGATCGTGCGGATCGTCCTGCTCGAAATAGGCTTCGTAAAAGGTGACGGAAGAAAGTGTGGAAAGCAGCACGACGTCTTCAGCCGTCGCCCGTCGAATCGAAACCTCTCGCTGAAACGCCGCCTCAGACATCGATCTGATATGTCGCGACGCTCGTCGGCGTTTCGTAGCACCGGACCTTGTAAACCTTCACCCGCTCGTCGCCGACGCGGCCGTTGAGATACTCGACAAAGTACCGAGCGATGTTCTCCGCCGAGGGGTTCAACTCCTCGTCAAAGGGTGGAAGCTCGTTAAGGTTGCGATGGTCCAGATAGGTCACGATCTCGTCCGCCGCCTTCTTCAGATCGCCAAAATCTATCAGCAGTCCGATGTTGTTCAACTCCTCGCCGCGGGCAAATATCTCGATCTTATAATTATGCCCGTGCAAATTCTCACACTTCCCCTTGTACCCCCGCAACTGGTGCGCGGACGAGAAGTTTCGCTCGATCATTACTTCAAAAAACGACGCCATATCCGATGCTCCAATCTTAACGAATCCGCGCCGCAAAACGAACGCCTGCTAACGGTTTGAGTCGAAACATTTCGCGGCGGTGATCTTGAACCAGATGCCTCAAGATCATAGGCTATTAAGCAGCAAGCAGCTTGCTGGCGACCGGCTACCTATTTCCTTTTGCGCGATTATGCGTCACACAAAGCATCTGGCAGTTACTGATGTCCGTTGCTTCGCCTTTGCTCCATTTCGAAACGTGGTCGGCATCTCCAACGGATCTTCGCAGTTGCAGTAGACGGCCTTGTCGCGGAAGGTGTTGGCGTCAAACTCCAGGTAGGCTTCTACCTCCTTCTGAATGTCGACATACTGCGTGTAGAACACGTCCTTCTTGGCAGACTTGGCGGCGTGAAGACCTCGATTCAGCGATTTCATTTGCATCTCGATCATTGTACGACGACGGACGCGAGCAGCGCACACACGTCGAACTTCCGTCGTGTGTGGTGACGATCGCGGTTTATTTTGGAAGACCCTCCTGTGGGCTAAGAGTTAGTGCCGGTTTCTGGCTTGTGCGGAATGATATACGCAAAGCCTAAGTCTGGGAAGTCTAGGCAGTCGAGAAAGTCTAGACAGTCTGGGAAGTCTTGGAAAGTTCTCGGGGCCGAGCCGCGCAGGCCTGAGAGAAAAACTCCTCGCCCGTCGAAACTCCAAATGATCCGGTTCATGGCGGACGAAGACTTCGACGCTCGGATAATTCGGGGCCTGCAAAGACGGCTTCCCTCTTTAGACCTCATTCCCTGCCAGAGATCGGATTGCGAACTGCGCATGACCGCGGGATCCTCGAACGCAGCAGCCAAGCTTGGCCGGGTTTTGCTGTCAC
>DAIOWA010000034.1:0-11069 GCA_036758705.1 Pyrinomonadaceae bacterium
GGTCGTCGGCAAGCAGTTCGAGCAGGTGTTTGACGAAGGGTTTGCGTATAACCTTGGGAACATTCTCGGCAAGTCTAAATGGCACCTGACGGAAATCCGCAACGCCTATAAGATGCACGCGACGGATTCGAAAGGCAGATCGCTGATGCTGAATGTCGCGGTTGCCCCGCTAAGATCGGTGACCAACTCGCAGTCGGGTGCGATCGTTGTACTCGAGAATGTCACGTCGCGATTCAAGCTTGAAGAAACGCTGCAGCAGAGCGAAAAACTTTCGAGCATCGGCCTGCTTGCGGCGGGTGTCGCGCATGAGGTCAACACGCCGTTGACAGGTGTTTCGAGCTATACGCAGATGCTGCTCGGAATGGTTCCTGAGACCGATCCGAAACACGCCTTGCTCCAGAAGATGCAGCGGCAGACCGACCGGGCGAGTAACATCGTAAGCAACCTGCTCAACTTCTCGCGTATCGGAAATCCCACGGAATCGACCGAGGTAAATATCAACCGTCTTCTCGATGACACGCTTCAATTACTCGAACCGCAGATCCGGAAGTCCAACGTCGAGATCGTCAAAAATTACGCGGAGGACGTGCTGCCGATCTTTGGAAACGCCGGCAAGCTGCAGCAGATATTCACCAACCTGATAATGAATGCCCGCGACGCGATGACCGGCGGATCGGGACGGATCACACTTCGCACCGATCTGGTTGACGGCGACGAGATAAAGATCGAAGTGACCGACACCGGTCAGGGAATTGCTCCGGAGAATCTGGGCAAGATATTCGATCCGTTCTTTACGACTAAGGGCGTTGGCAACGGAACCGGTCTGGGGCTTGCGGTCTCGTACGGCATCGTTCAGGAGCACGGCGGAACGATCGAAGCATTCAGCGAGAACGGCAACGGAACTACGTTTATGCTCTCGTTCCCTGTAGCGTCAAAAGTCCGCCAGCGTGCCGTCGGTTAAGTCGTAACGGGCTGATGCTCGCGGACAATCTTCACCGCATAGATCGCCGCTCCCATCGCCACAAACATCAGCATCGAGGCAGTCCAAAAGGTCCGCGTGACCGTCACGTCGTCAACCTTGTCGAAGGCATTCGTCAAAAGAAGTCCACCGACGGTCGGGCCGATGGCACGGGCCAGGCTTGCTGCGGATTGCATTATTCCCATCGAAACACCCTGTCGGTTTTCAGGCGATATCTTTGACGCAAGACTTGTTAGCGATGGCGAGGCAAATGCATTGCCGATCGAGAGGACTGTACAGGTTATCAGCAAAGCCGTCAGGCCACCCATCGACGGTCCAAGAAACGGAAAGACTGCCAGACTTCCCGCCATCATCAAACAACCGATCACCGTCAGCCGCGTTTCGCCGATAAGCGAAACCAGCTTATGGAATAGAAATCCTTGCCCAATAATCGCGATCAATCCGACGAAGGCGAACAGGTAGCCATTCTGCTCGGCGTTGTATCCATACCGGTAGGCGGTAAACAGTACGAACGCGTATGTCATTATCGAAAACGCCGCGACAAGCAGGAAGTAGACCATATTAACTGTTCCGAAAACCTTCTCGCGGAGCGATGCTACAAGTTCAACGAAACGATTACGACGAGGTCCAGCGTGTTCGATCCCGCCGGGCTTAACGGTCTCAGGTAGGATGAAATAAAGAGCGATCGCATTCGCAAGAGATAGGCCGGCAGCGAAATAAAACGGCACGTGTACGCCGTTTTTGCTCAAGATGCCGGCGAGTGCCGGCCCGAGAATAAATCCAAGGCCGAACATCGCCCCAAACATTCCCATCCCTTTCGCGCGATTTTCCCGCGTCGTAACGTCGGCGATATAGGCTTGGGCTGTCGAAATATTACCGCCCGTGACACCGCCAATAATTCGTCCGGCGAACACGAGCAGGAGGCTTCCAGCGATCCCGATCAGATAGTATCCGACCGCCGATCCCAGCAAACTCACGAGCAAAACCGGCCGGCGCCCGTACCGATCCGATAGACGTCCAAGGATCGGCGAGAAGAAGAACTGCATCCACGAGTAGATCGAAAATAGAAAACCGATCTCAAGCGGCGTCGCGGCAAAGATCTCGGCGTAGAACGGCAAGATCGGGATGACCATCCCAAACCCGATCAGGTCGATGAAGACCGTAACCAGAATGATTATCAGCGGAGGCGTGAAAAGCTTGTCGCTATTGTTCGTCGTCGTGTAACGCGGCATTCTTATCGAGTTTTACACGTCGATAGATGTCGGGCAAGGGGAACGATAGATCCACCGATTGAAGCTCAACAACGTCGCTGGGTTCAGTGAAGAAGTACGTTATCCATCCGCCGTTCGACTGTCGTCGGTGAACCTCAACATTCATTTTATGCTGCTCGACGATCACATATTCCTGCACGCTCGGCATCTGAAGATAGAACAGCAGTTTTTCTCGGCGGTCGATCTGCCGAGTTGAGGGTGATGTTACTTCGACGATGAGCTTCGGGTTATTTCGAAAGTACGGGCTCTCGATCTCTTCCTCGCAAGTCACGAGGATGTCGGGATAATATACCACACGCTTTAGAACCTGCACCTTTATGTCACCGAAGAATGGCTGACACGGGGAATCGCGTAGTCGAACTAAGAGCAGAGCATATAGGTCACCCGCGATGAGATTATGGCGGTCGCTTGTTCCCGCCATTGCATAGATTTCACCTTCGACGAACTCGTGCTTTACCGGGCTGACTTCTTCCGCCTGCAAGTAATCTTCAACACTTGTCTTCGTTCTTAGCTTCGCGACACCCATGATCAAATTTTAGCAAAGTTTCGAGACGTAGTAGAATTAAAAGCACTTATCGTAAACCTATGAAAACCTTTGATCTTCTGCGCCTGCGGCGCCTGACCGTACTTTCGCTGTTCGCGGTGGCTCTGCTTTCTATTATGTCTAAAGAAATACCTGCTCAGGAACGGCCGAGCCGAACGACCCGGCCGGCACAGACGCAAGCTTCGACACCTGACATTGCGTACACCGTTTCGATGTCGAAGCCGGCGACGCATCTGCTTGAGGTCGAAATGCGCCTCAAGTGGAATCAGATGCCGGATCAGGCGGAGCTGAAGATGCCGGTCTGGACGCCCGGAAGCTATCTG
This sequence comes from Pyrinomonadaceae bacterium, assembly GCA_036758705.1. Classification (GTDB taxonomy): domain Bacteria; phylum Acidobacteriota; class Blastocatellia; order Pyrinomonadales; family Pyrinomonadaceae; genus OLB17. Next base: position 3,118 of record DAIOWA010000034.1, read on the forward strand.
GTACGCGAATACGCCCGGCACGTGCAGGATTTTGCCGTGAAAGATGCGTCAGGCAAAGCGTTGGGCTGGCGGAAGATCAATAAGAATACGTGGCAGGTCGATGCAAAAGGAGCGGGCGAACTGGTCGCGACCTATCGCGTCTATTCCAACGAACTCACCGTTCGCACCAACGAACTCAACGACGAGCACGGATTCTGGAACAACGGCGCTCTCCTGATGTTCCCGAAAGGCCAGCTTGCTGCGGCCTCGACGGTCAAGGTAAATCCATTTGGCAATTGGAAGGTTGCGACCGGCCTGCCAAAGGTGGCCGGACAAACGAACGCGTTTCGCGCAACGAATTTCGATGTGCTATACGACTCTCCGTTCGAGGTCAGCAATTTTAACGAGATATCTTTCGAGGTACAGGGGAAATCACACCGTTTTGTCCTTTCTGGTGACGGGAATTATGACCTGAAGGCCTTGGCTCGTGACACGGCAAAGATCATCGAGGAAGCTTATAAGATATTTGGTGAGCTGCCTTACGAAGATTACACGTTCATCGTCAATCTTCGCGGCGGCGGCGGACTCGAACACCTTAATTCAACTGCCCTGCAGTGGAATCGGTTCGGATTCAAGCCTGCGGCCCGATATCGCGGATTCTTATCTCTCGTCGCTCACGAGTATTTCCACGCCTGGAACGTTAAACGTATCCGTCCCGATGCTCTTGGCCCGTTTGATTACGAAAACGAAAACTACACGAAACTGCTTTGGGTTGCCGAGGGGGCGACATCTTATTACGAAAGCGTTCTGCTTCGCAGAGCCGGGCTTGAATCTGATTCGGCGATCTTAAACAGCAAGGCGAACGCGATCACCGATCTGCAGAATCGTCCGGGCCGATTTGAGACCAGTCTCGAAGAAGCGAGTATGGACGCGTGGATCAAATATTATCGTCAGGACGAGAACTCGGCAAACAATCAGATCTCATACTACGACAAGGGCGACATCGTTAATATGATGCTCGACCTGACGATCCGGGCGGCGACGAACGGTGCGAAATCGCTCGATGATGTGATGAGGCACCTGTACAACGAGTTCTACAAAAAAGGACGAAATTACACGCCGGAAGACTATCAGAAGGTTTCCGAAATGATGGCCGGCCGCAGCCTGGATGATTTCTTTTCAAAGTATGTCCGGGGCGAAGGCGAGATAGATTACGCGGGCATCGTGGCGCCGTTCGGACTCAAGGTAGAGGTCACACAGCCGGGCAAAAATCGGGCTTATATCGGAGCCGATACGGCGGATGAGGCAGGAAGGCTGACGATCCGCTCGGTGGTGGCGGGAACGCCTGCATATGATCAAGGCCTGAACAATGGCGACCAGATCGTCGCGGTCGACGGTTATCGTGCGACGAGCCAGTTCATGCAGTCGTATATTGCCGACAAGAAGCCCGGCGATACGGTTCGGCTGACGCTGTTCCGATTCGATAGGCTACGCGATGTTAATTTTGTTCTCGGAGCAAATCTTCGCCAGGAATATTCGTTTGCTCCGGTCGATTCGCCGACCGAGGCCCAACGCAAGCTTTATCGCGAGTATTTCAAAAGTGAACTATAAACTCATTTCGGTCCTAACCGCAGTAGTTCTGATCGCCGCCTGCTCATCTGAAAAGATGCCGGGCGGCGGCGGGCTGCCGGCATCTCTGAAGGAAGTTCCTTCGGTACGGCTAAACTTCAGATACGAGGCAGATGTTCCCGCGCCCGAGACTACCGAAAAGACCGGGGCCGAAGAACGAAATGCGGCGGTTCAAGCTGATTTTGACCAGCACCGGGTTGAGGAATTGGTCGACCGAACTGTAACGTCGCCTGATGGCAAGCGTGTTGCGGTCATCTATCATCGTCCGCTCGATCTTCCCAACGAGTTCAGGTTGGATATGTATACTCCGGACGGGAAGGTGTTGAAAAAGGTGACATCCGACCTGATGGCAGTGCATTTTCCCGATACGATACGCTGGTCGCCAGATTCGACCTCGCTTGCCTTTCTTGCGATGCTTCGCGGAGCATCGACCGAACCGACGACTGACGATCCGAACAAGATCGAACTTGTTCCCGCAGCAACGCCAGTCGCCAATGCGAATACCAACATTGATGCGAACGCTGCTCAGCCGGCGGATGCTAATGTCGATGCGAATAATGCAGTTGCGGCTGCACCCACGCTCGAAGCTCCGACCGGGATACTGACTTTCCGTACCGAGCAGCTTTATCTCTGCGACGCTGACGGCGGCGGAACGAAGCCCGTTACGCAGAATGAAGGGTTTATCTATTTCTATTATGTCTGGGCACCGGACGGTTCGTCACTCGCGGCGCTTGCGGCCCACGCTCGTGAATGGCGTGAACTTGAACGCCGTGCCGATGCGGCCGGATCTGTTTTTGTTCCGCTTGGGCGTCCAAGGGTGATCGAAAAGAACGGACGCGAGCGTAGGCTTGACGATGCTTTGACCGCTGTTCAGCCGGTCTGGTCGCCCGATTCGGCGAAGGTCGCGGCGGCATTCGAACACCAGGTTCGTATCTATGATGCTCTTGGAAACAACCCGACGCAGGCCGCGATACCGCTGCGGAATCAACTTTTGATCTCGTCGCAGGCGTACGATCAGGCTCAGGCTCAGCAACTTAACGCTGACGCAAATTCACCGGCATCCAACACGAACACGGCAGCTCCGAGCACGCTCCCCGATCCGAGCACTCTCGTATCGTTCAACCCGATCGTTCTGCTCGACTGGGGTTCACCGGACATACTGAATTTCGAAACAGCTTACGTAAAGCGGATGAAGAACGAAGCCGACAGCGCGACCAGCTTTGTCCGTTGGCATCGGCTGATCCTGACTCCGCAGGCAGCCGCAAAATAACGTATGGAATACAAAACCGTCGACGATGTGTACGCCGCGAACGCCGTTATTCGCGAGAAGTTTAAGAACGCTTTCGCATCGCTTTCTGACGAACAGTTGAACGCCACGCCCGAGGGCGAGGGATGGAGCATCGCGCAGATAGTCGAGCACGTAGCGGTCGTCAATGGAGGCGCTTTGCGGCTATGCGCGAGGCTGCTCGATAAGGGCGAGGCCGCCGGTAAATCGAACGACGGATCGGTCTCTATCTCGCCCGAATTCATCGAAGCCGGATCTTCCGCCACCGGACAAAAGCTTGAAGCGCCAGAGATGGTCCGGCCGATCAATAACGTACCGGTCGCGGATTCAGTTGCGAAGCTCGACGAACTGCAGGGTCAGTTTGCTGAACTGAAGAAAAGGTTCGAGACGGTCGACGGCGTGGATGCAAAGTTTCCTCATCCTTACTTCGGCGATCTGTCGGCCCAGGAGTGGCTCGTACTGAGCGGTGCGCATGAGATCAGGCATTTGAAGCAGATCCGACGGGTTCTTGCGGCGATCGGGTGACGAGATTTTCGGCCTTATTTATGATAAGGTTTTCTATTCGAATCTATAACTAACGCTTACGGGTCAGCCGCAGGCGTTTTCGATTCTTATGGACAAGTTTTTAGTACGCGGCGGACGGCCGCTCAAGGGAAAGATCGAGATCAGCGGTGCGAAGAATTCGGCGCTTCCCTGCCTCGCCGCGACATTGTTGACGGCCGAGACCGTAATTCTTCACAACGTCCCGTACGTTCGCGACCTGATCACGCAACGCCGTCTGCTCGAAGACCTCGGAGCCACGGTTCTAACCCCCGAACTTCGCACGCACAAGGTCACGGCAAACAATGTCCAGATCTTCGAAGCCCCGTACGAGCTTGTAAAAACAATGCGCGCGAGCGTCCTCGCTCTCGGGCCGCTGCTCGCTAGATTCGGCCACGCGAAGGTTAGCCTTCCCGGCGGCTGCGCTATCGGCACACGTCCGATCGACCTGCACCTGAAGGCGTTCCAAGAACTCGGCGCCGTCGTTTCGCTCGAATCAGGAGACGTTATCGCACGCGCACCTGAAGGCCGGCTCAAAGGTGCGGAACTTACCTTCGATATAGTTACCGTAACCGGAACCGAGAACGTGATGATGGCGGCATCGCTGGCCGCGGGCAAGACGATCATACATAACGCCGCGATGGAGCCCGAGGTCGTTGACCTTGCCGATCTCCTAAACAAAATGGGCGCTCGTATTCGCGGAGCCGGGACCCCGACGATCGAGATAGAGGGCGTCGAGACTTTGGGCGGAGCTGAGCATACGATCATTCCCGATCGCATCGAAACCGGCACGTTCATCGTGGCGGCGGCGATCACCGGCGGCGAGCTTGAGATTAAGAACTGCAGGCCAGAACATCTCGCTCCGGTGATCACGAAGCTTCGCGAGGCTGGAGTCGATATCGACGAGATCAACCCTAGTACGTTGCTAGTTAAAAGAAGTGCTAACGGCCTGAGGGCGAAGGACGTCACGACCGAACCGCATCCGCACTTCCCGACCGATATGCAGGCGCAGTATATGGCGCTGATGACGCAGGCCGAGGGCACGTCCGTCATCACTGAGACGATCTTCGAGAATCGCTTTATGCACGTCGGCGAGATGCAGAGGATGGGTGCGGAGATTCACGTCGCGGGTAACGTGGCTACGGTAAAAGGACCGGCAAAGCTCACCGGTGCAAAGGTGATAGCGTCCGATCTGCGAGCGTCCGCATCGCTTGTCCTGACCGCCCTCGCCGCGGAGGGTGAGACTCTTATCGACCGCGTTTATCACATCGATCGCGGATACGAGACGATCGTCCGCAAACTGCGTTCGGTCGGGGCGGACATCGAACGCCTGACGGATTCAGCGGTCGAAGCCGAGGCCGCGTGATTTCCCCGATCCCATCGCTCTGTGATTTAATTTACATTTAGCGATATGGCCGTTCAGGATTGCATTTTCTGCAAGATCGTCGATGGAAGTATTCCGTCGACCAGGCTTTATGAGGACGATGTTTGCATCGCCTTCAATGACCTGACTCCTCAAGCCCCGACGCACATACTCGTGATCCCAAAGGAACACGTTGATTCGCTCGCGAAAGCCGAAGCGAACCAAAAGGATACGCTCGGGCATCTATTGCTTTCTGCGGCGGAGATCGCTCGCGAAAAGGGATTCGCGGATGACGGCTATCGTGTCGTGATCAATACGAATGTCGATGGCGGCCAGACCGTGTTTCATCTTCACGTTCACTTGCTCGCAGGTCGGCAGTTCGTGTTTCCGCCGGGTTAGGTTTGATGAGTTATAGATCAGCGGCAAGCATAGTTTTATTGAGCAGCCTGTTTCTCGCGGGCTGTTCTTCTGCGCCGTCGGGCAATTCGAATGCAGCGGACGCCACGCCGGCATTAGCTGCCACTGAGTTCACCGACGCGAATGCCGCTTTGGCTGAGGGCGTGAAGCTGCTCGATATGGGCGACACGGAACGGGCGATCGAATTGTTCAACCGGGCCGTCGAATTGAACCCCGATCTTGCCGACGCATACTTTCAACTCGGGATCGCGTATTCGCTGATCGAAACCAGGGATGCGGCCGTCGTCGAGGAGCAAGTGACGCCGACTCCTACACCCGGTGAGAAAAAACAGCGCGTCGCAACTACCAATTCAGAAAAGGCATTTGAGAAGGCCGTTGCTGCATACAAGAAGCAGATCGATGCCAATGGTAAGGATGATGTCGCCTACTTCAACCTCGGCAGGGCGTACAACAAGCTGAACGAGGACGAGGACGCGGCAAAGGCTCTGAGACAAGCCGTAGAACTCAAGGCTGACGACACCGAGTATCAGACTGAACTTGGAGCTATCCTGATCAAGCTGGCCCAGTACCGCGAAGCGATCTCACCGCTCAGGAAGGCGATCGAACTCGACCCGGAGAATTCACGCGCGATCGACCTGCTCGAAGATGCCGAAGCCGGACGCAGGCGTATCGACTTCGTGACTGACAAGAAGGACGCGAACAAGGCTGCCAATACGAACGCGAATACCAACTCGAACACGGCGACCGCTCCAACCGGATCGAATACATCGAAGCCTGCGGATACAAAAACTCCGCCACCGCCGCCCAAGGCCGCACCCGCAAACAAGCCTAGCTAATACTTTGCACGTGGTTCATTTTTGCACACACGCAGGTTGGCGTGTGCCAACTTGACATACCCTCGCGCAAGTCGCATCATCGCGTACACGCCTATGGTACGAGCTTCTGCCACGACTGAAACCCCTGACGACCTGTCGCTTTCCCTCGATCGAAAGATCCAGATGCACGAGGCTCGCGAGGGCATCATCGACCGGTTGGCGCGCGATCTTCCTACGAGCATCGACCTCGAACGATTTCTAAACGTCATCGTCTCCGAACTCGGCAGAATGATGTTGGCCGACCGCTGCGACATCCTTCAGCTCAGCGAAGGCAAGGAGCTAGGGATCAGCCATGAATGGCGGCGTGATAAGAAAATTCCGTCCAGCCTCGGCACGGTCATTCCAATAGACCCTAAGAAACTCGGCGAGCGCTTTGACATTACGAAGCCGATCCAGATCAACGATACGAAGACGGCAGAAGACCCGACCCTGAAGTTTTTTGCAAAGGCTCTGGAAACGCGGTCGCTGCTTATTATCCCGATCCTGATGAATGACAGCGTCATCGGGCTGATCGGCCTGCACGACACGAAGAAGCCGCGCGTCTGGCTGGAGGAAGAGGTAACTTTTCTTGAATCGATCGGCCGTCAGCTCGCGATCGGTTATCAATACACGAGCCTCTTCACCGCACAGGAGCAAGAATCGAAACGAACCAACGCCCTGCTTCAGATCGCGAACACATTGAACTCGCACTCCGACTTTAATGAAGTATCCGAGACGGCATTGGAACGGGCGATCTCACTTGTCGGCGCGGATTATGGTGCGCTTGGAGTGCTCGACCAATCTGGGAAGAAGATCACGCTTGTGCAGTTTAAGTCGGCTGAAGGGAAACAACCCGGGCGATTGCTGAAGATGGTCGATTCGCACGGCAAGTCACTGAAGGTCGATACGTTTCAGGCGGTGAGCGATCTGATCCGCGATGGCAAGACGATCTCGCTTACCGATTCGCAGCTTCCGCTCCCGATCAGGCTGATCTTCAACACGACTCTCGGCGGAAAGGCCGCTCTGGTCGCGCCGGTTCGCGTTGGCGGACATCCGTTCGGTTTGCTCGGCTTCGTCTGGAGCAAACCTACGAGCTTCGACTCGCACGACATCGCGCTTGTCGAAGGTATCGCCGACCAGATCGGAACCGCGCTTGAGCGCGATCAACTCTCGGCTGAGGTGATGCGTCTGAAGAGCGAACTCGTCCAAAAGCAGAGCGAGATCATCGGGCAGGCTGAGCCTATCCGACGTTCTATCGAACTGGCGTTGAACGTCGCGGACGCGGGAACGACGGTCCTGATCCATGGTGAGTCAGGAACAGGAAAGGAGCTTCTCGCAAACCTAATTCATTTCAATTCGGGCCGTGAAAACAAGGCTTACATCAAGATCAATTGCGGTGCGATCCCGGAATCGCTGCTTGAGTCCGAACTTTTCGGACACGAGAAGGGAGCTTTCACCGACGCACGTGGCCGAAGGGTAGGCCGGTTTGAGGAAGCTGACGGCGGCACCCTCTTCCTCGATGAGGTCGGCGAGATGTCGATGCAGGCGCAAGTTCGGCTGCTGCGCGTTTTGCAGGACGGCGAGTTTACGCGGGTCGGCGGGAACGACGTCGTCCGATCGGACGTACGCGTGATCGCAGCCACCAACGTCGATCTAGAAAAAGCCGTAGATGAAGGGAAGTTTCGCCGCGACCTATATTTCCGCCTATCGGTCTTCCCGATCAAACTCGCGCCGCTGCGTGAACGAGCCGAGGATATTCATTTGCTCGTCTATCACTTCCTCGAGCGCTACAAGGAAAAGACCGGGCGGTTTGTTTCCGGGATATCGAAAGATGCACTTCGGGCGCTTTCTTCGTATGACTGGCCGGGGAATGTGCGCGAGCTTG
>DAIOWA010000035.1:0-11069 GCA_036758705.1 Pyrinomonadaceae bacterium
TGGTCGAAATGCTCGAACCTAATAACGGCCGCGTTTATGATCCCTGCTGCGGATCGGGTGGTATGTTTGTGCAGTCGGAGAAATTTGTGCAGGCCCACGGCGGCTTGAAAACCGACATCTCGATCTTCGGCCAGGAATCGAACCCGACGACGTGGCGGCTGGTGGCTATGAACCTGGCCATTCGCGGGATGGATTTCAATCTCGGCAAGGAACCGGCGGACACATTTCTCCGCAATCAACACCCAGACCTTCGCGCCAATTACATTATGGCCAATCCGCCGTTCAACGTTTCCGATTGGTGGAACGCACGGCTCGAAGGCGATCCGCGATGGCAATTTGGAACGCCGCCAGCGGGAAACGCAAACTACGCGTGGCTCCAGCACATCTATTACCACCTCGCCCCAAACGGCCGGGCGGGCGTGGTGCTAGCGAACGGCTCTATGTCGTCCTCGCAAAACAGCGAAGGAACCATCCGCAAGGAAATGATCGAACGCGACGCCATAGAATGCATGGTCGCCCTTCCCTCACAGCTTTTCTTCAACACCCAGATCCCCGCGTGCTTGTGGTTTCTCAGTAAGAACAAGGGAAAACGGAAAGGGGAAATACTATTTATCGATGCAAGGAAGCTCGGTCAAATGGAGACTCGGGTTAACCGACAATTCAATAAGAACGACATTTATCTGATTGCTGAAAGCTACCATTCATGGAAAGGCGACGAGGACGCAAAGGGAGACTATGAGGATATTCCGGGGTTTTGCAAAACCGTAAATCTTGAAGAAATCCGCTCACATGATTACATCTTAACGCCCGGCCAATATGTTGGTGCGGAGATGGCCGAGGATGATGATGAAGAATTTGGTGAGAAGATGGCTCGGTTAACAGCGGCCTTGACTGCCCAATTCGAGGAAAGTAAGCGGTTGGAGGAAATGATCGAGAAGAATCTCAAGAGTCTTGGATTTGGAGCTTAGTTAGATGCCGGCCTGGAAAGCTTGTACATTAGGCGATCTTGTGACCTTTCAGCGGGGACACGATTTACCGAAATCGGAAGTCATCGAAGGGCCGTATCCTATTGCCGGATCAAACGGAATAATCGGATACCATCATAAGTTCAGCACGAAAGCACCAAGCATAACGATTGGAAGAAGCGGGAACATTGGAAACCCGCATTTCTACAACAAAGACTTCTGGGCGCACAATACGACTCTTTTTGTTAAAGAATTCAAAGGAAGCGATCCGCTATTTGTCTACTATTTGCTAAAGACTATGGATTTTGGCGGGCATAATTCGGGAAGCGCTGTCCCTAGCCTTAACAGGAACTTCATTCACCCGATGAAGATCCGCATTCCGGAATCTATCGAAGAACAAAAAGCAATTGCAAAGATTCTCTCGGCGTTTGATGAAAAGATCGAACTTAACCGGCGGATGAATGCGACTTTGGAGGCGATGGCGAGGGCTTTGTTTAAGGCCTGGTTCGTAGACTTTGAACCCGTCCACGCCAACCGCGAAAACCGCCCCTCAACCTCCGCCTCCCCCGAAATCGCCAAACTCTTCCCCTCCGAATTCGAAAACGGCATCCCCAAAGGCTGGCTTGTTAGGAAGTTGGGAGACACGCTCTCGATTGCATATGGAAAGAATTTGCCGACGACTCACCTTATAGATTCTGGTTATCCAGTTTTCGGCGGCAATGGAATTATCGGCTATCACAGCACCTACCTTTACGAGAATCCTCAGGTCTTGGTTGCTTGCAGAGGAGCCGCATCGGGGAAAATAAACCAATCGCGACCGCGCTCTTTCGTCACGAATAACTCTTTGATCTTGCAGACAAATCAGGAAACCGAACTTGGATTTAACTATCTAAAGCACTTCATGCTCGGAGTTGACGCGACGGCTTTTGTAACGGGCTCCGCTCAGCCACAAGTAACGATTGAGAACATAAAGCACCTACAAACGCTTATACCCAACGTCGATGCTCTGAAAAGTTTTGAGGGATTCGGAAGCCCACTCGAAGAACTAATCTTCAGAAATCAAGTGCAAAGTGAATCCCTTGCGCAAGTCCGAGATTCTTTATTGCCACGCCTTATTTCGGGGAAAATCCAAGTTACCGCTGATTCGGAGGGAATCGAATGAATCAGTTAAAGGCATGGGCCGACGGCCCATTTGATTTGATTGTTCATGCTGAGTCTTGTTTGAGAAAAGGCTCGGACTTTGACCGACGAATTGCCCTTATCCTCTTCGACAATTCCATCGAAGTTTCGATCATCACACATTTGAATCTGCATCCCGTCCAGCGAAAGAATATTGTTTATCAAAATGTTGACGTAGCGACATGGTCGAATAACTTTCATACGAAGCTGGATTTCCTATTCGACAAGTTTATCGCCGATAACGGATGTACCGTTTCGTTCGACCGGGCCGATCTGATTCACTGCCACGATATTCGAAATGGACAATACCACGCCGGGGGCTCAACGATTCCTCGAGCACGAGAGCTTGATGACATACGCAAGGCCGCTCTTGAAACCTTTGCAATCCTTTTTGATATTCCGGATGTAGAGAATCTGCTTGACACGCGAATCACCGAGCTTGATCCGAGCAAAGATCTGCCTAGCAGAAGTCTAGAGGATGACAAGATTATCGACATGGTCTACGGGACCGTGGAGATCGGAGGTCAAACGTATTACACGAGCGAGGCATTGTACGGAATCGATCCGTTTGCTTACGGAAATCTAGTTATTGACCTAAAAGTTGATGCGTGGATGGAAGCTGAAGGAGGCGACGGGGATGAAAATAACTGAAGACCTCTTTGAGCAAACCGTTCTTGGATGGTTTAGCGAGTTGGGATTCGTAATCAAATGCGGATTCGACATCGCTCCAGGTCTAGTGGAAGCGGAAAGAACGGACTTCCGGGAAGTCGTTCTACACGGACGGTTGCGTGAAAAGCTATTGGAGTTTAATCCGGCGATTCCTCCGGCTGCTATCGAGGATGCGGTCGGGCAGATAACGCGGCCCAATTTTCCTGTTCTTATTCAGAATAACCGCGAGTTTCACCGGCTGCTGAGGGATGGCGTAAAGGTTACGTTCCAGGAAGACGGCGAGACGAAGGCGGATTTCGTAAAGATCATCGATTTCGAGAATATCGACAACAACGAATTCCTCGCGGTAAATCAGTTTTCGATCAAAGGCCCGAAGAGCACCAAGCGGCCCGACATTATCATCTTTATAAACGGCCTGCCGCTGGCGGTGTTCGAACTGAAGAATCCGGCGGACATTAACACCACGATCTTCGAATCGTACAAGCAGCTTCAGACCTATAAAGAAGAGATCCCCGACCTTTTTATCTATAACGAACTTCTCGTGATCGCCGATTTCGCCGAAGCAAAAGTTGGCAGCCTTACTGCGGACTATGAGCGATTTGGAAAGTGGCGAACCATCGATGGCGAAACTCTCGATCCGCTCGGCAGCAACCAAACGGAAACACTCATCCGTGGACTCTTCCGTCGCGATTTCCTCCTTGAATACATCCGCGACTTTGTGTTGTTCGAGGAAGAAAAGGAAACGATAAAAAAGATCGCTGCTTATCATCAGTTTCATTTGGTGCGTAAGGCTTTTGCGAAAACCATCGAGGCAACAAAACCAGAAGAAGAAGGAAAGATCGGCGTAGCTTGGCACACTCAAGGTTCGGGCAAAAGTATCTCGATGGCATTCTATGCCGGGAAGGTGATCACCGCCCCGGAAATGAGGAACCCGACGATTATCGTCGTCACTGACCGCAACGATCTCGACGGGCAGCTTTTCGCGACGTTTAGCCAAGCGAAAGAATTGATGCGAGAGACTCCGAAGCAAGCCGAGACTCGGCAGGAATTACGCGACCTTCTGGCGGGTCGGCCATCGGGCGGGATCATCTTTACGACGATTCAGAAGTTTTCGCTGTTGGAAGACGAAACGAAGTTTCCGCTGCTTTCGGACCGCTCGAATATTGTCGTTATTGCGGACGAAGCTCATCGGACGCAATACGGACTGAACGCCACCGTTGACCAAAAAACCGGAAAGATAAAATACGGATTCGCTCACTATCTGCACGAGGCATTTCCAAAGGCATCCTTCATCGCTTTCACCGGAACGCCGATATCGATGCTGGAACGCGACACGCAGGCTGTGTTTGGTTCCTACATAGATATCTATGACATGAAGCAGGCACAGGAAGACGGGGCGACAGTCCCGATCCTGTATGAGAACAGATTAGCGAAACTAGAACTTAATCCGGAAGAAACTCCGACGCTGGATGAACAAGTCGAAGAACTAACCGAGGATGACGAAGAGACGGAACGGGCACGAGTCCAAAGCCGCTGGGCTGCCTTAGAAAAGGTTGTCGGATCGGAACAACGCCTGAAAAAGATAGCAGCCGATTTCGTGAAGCATTTCGAAGCCCGGCAAACGGAAATGGCTAAAACCACAGCCGGGCCGGGAAAGGCGATGTTTGTCTGCATGGGCCGCGAGATCTGCGTAAGGCTCTATAACGAGATAATCGCTCTTCGGCCCGAATGGCATGATCCCGATCCGACGAAAGGCCGTCTGAAAGTTATCATGACCGGTTCGTCGAGCGACAAGGCGAGCTTGCAGCCGCATATCTATCCGAAACAGGTTAAGAAGGATCTTGAGAAAAGATTCAAGGACGCCGACAACGATTTTCAGGTCGCCATCGTTCGGGATATGTGGCTGACGGGGTTTGACGCTCCGAGCCTGCACACGATCTATATCGACAAACCGATGCGAGGACATTCGCTAATGCAGGCGATTGCCCGCGTGAACCGAGTCTTTAAGGAAAAGGACGGCGGGTTGGTTGTCGATTACATCGGCATCGGCCACGAGCTACAGGCCGCGCTAAAGCAATATACGGAAGCTGACGGCGAAGGCGATCTTTATAGTGATGCAGCCGAAAAAGCATTGCCGATAGTAGACGAGCAGATAACGATAATCCGTGGAATGTTTCACGGCTTCGACTATCAAGACTTTGAAACGGAAGCGATCATCCTATTGCCGGAAGCCGCCGATTGGATCCTGGGGCTTGGGCCGGAAAGAAAGAAGAAATTCTTTGATAGCGTAACAGCCCTGACTAAAGCCTTTGCTCTCTGCTGCACGCTCGATGAGGCGATCGGGTTTCGCGAAGAGATCGCATTCTTCCAGGCGGTTCGCGCGTTTATCGGTAAGCCGGGCGAATCAGACAAGAAGTATAAGAACGAACAGCGGGAATTGTTGATTCAGCAGATCCTGAGCCGTGCCGTCGCATCGGACGAAGTTCTCGATATCTTTTCTTACGCAGGACTCGACCGGCCCAACATCGGGATTCTTACGGATGAATTTCTCGAAGAAGTAAAGCTGATGCCGCAGCGAAACCTTGCGATAGAGCTGTTGGAGCGGCTGCTGAAAAACGAGATCAAGGCGAGGCTGAAAACTAATCTCGTCCAAAGCAAGAAATTCTCCGAAATGCTGATCGCGACACTGAACAAGTATCACAACCGAGCCATCGAGACGATGCAGGTGATCGAGGAATTGGTCGCGATGGCGAAGGAATTTGCGGAGGCTGCGAAGGAAGGCGAAAGGCTTGGACTAAATCAAGACGAAACCGCATTCTATGATGCTCTCGCGGACAACGAAGCTTCAGTCCGCGAACTCGGCGACGACACACTAAAGAAAATAGCCGTCGAACTCACCGAGAATCTACGCCGAAGCACTACCGTAGATTGGTCCGTCCGCGAAACCGTTCGGGCGAGGCTTCGGCTGCTAGTCAAACGAATTCTGCGCAAGTATAAATATCCGCCCGACAAGACCGAAGCAGCCATCGATCTGGTACTGCAACAAGCAGAAACCCTTTCCGAAAGCTGGACTTAGATCTCGCCTTGAGCAGGTTCAAGAAGCGCGGGCGTCGGCTTTGGGGATTCGCGGCTGCGGCGGGTGACGGAGAGGCGGTTGATGACGGCGGTGCGGAGGTCTAGGGTGATGAATCCGTCGCGGTCGATTTCGATGTCGGTGAAGCGGATGCTGTGCTTTAGTTTTATGCCGTGTTCGATCAGCATTCGTCGACACCTCAACTTTTTGCTGCCGGCGTTGCCTGTCTTGTACGCCTTATAAGCATGCTTTATGCCTGCTCCGGTAGCTTTCAGCCCGATGCGTTGATTTGTATCGTCAAACATTATCAGGTAAGCCGCCGGACTGCCCGTCTTTTCCCATGTGACGCGCGTAAGCCAGATCACGCCATCCGGGCTCAGGCTTACGTAAGGCACCGCCCATTTTCCCAACTTGCTGTCGTGCTCGACAATTTTCCAAAGTGAGTTCATAAACCGATCATTCCTCCAACTGAAACGAGTGTACAGTATCTGGAACGATGTTGCAAGTATAAAATTCGAGGTCTGTATTTTCAGATCTGGTTCGTCCACGTTCCGTGGTCCGGGTTTTTTTGACCACAAAAAACACAGAGCCGGATCCGAACAAACTGATGACAAGAGAAGCCTGGACAAAAATTCTGCTCAACGGGCCTGCTCGGTGGTATTGAAGAGTTGTTTCACCCCCGAGTCTCGATGTGCGCGAAAATTCTGCTCGCCGCTCTCGCCAAGTCCGGTGCAGGGAATCGCAGGCTGAAATAAAGATCGCTGAAGACCCCGTAAACTTCACTTAAATTGCCGTAGGCGGCGTAGGCTCGCCGATAAAGACTGCAGGCTTTGACTCAAAAAAAGGCGCCGTTTGGGTAGCAACATTGGTCTAACCAAAACGGCCGTGTTTACGCGGACGCCCGACCTCTCGTAAACTGGCAGTTCGACGTTTCGGATGCTGATCTCACTAATAATTGTTGCGGCGATCACCGCGGGCGGGCTCGGGCTGACGTACCTCTTCGAACGCGAAGAGCCGTTGATGTGGCGCCTCGCGGCAGGCAACGTCATCGGTTCGGCGGTGTTCGGATCGGTCGGATTTTGTCTCGCGATGGCGTTCGGCCTGAATACCGCCACCATCGTCGGAAGCCTTGTAATTACGCTGCTTCCGATAGGTTTGCTGCGAAACGCTGATCGGCGCAAGACGTTCGATCACGACCTCGCCAAGGCCCGCGGGAAGATGCAGGGATCGAGGTCCGTGAAGATCCTGCCGTTCATTTATTACGCCGCGTGGGTAATGCTCCTGATCTTCTTTTTCGACCGGGCTATGATCCAGACCGATCAAGGTATTTTCACCGGTGGATCAAATAATCTGGGAGATCTGCCCTTCCATCTGGGTGCGATATTTGGATTTGCCGACGGCCAAAATTTTCCGCCCCAAAACCCCAATTGGGCGGGTGCAAAGTTTAGTTATCCCTTCATTGCGGACTTTATAACAGCCGTATTTGTGAAGCTTGGAATCGGCGTAAGGGACGCGATGCTCGTTCAGAACGTAGGGTGGGCTTTTTCACTGCTGGTACTCTTAGAATCATTTGTACGACGCCTGACCGGTCTGAAGAACGCCGCGAAGCTCGCTCCGGCGTTGCTGTTTTTCAGCGGCGGACTCGGGTTTATTTGGTTCCTCGGCTCGACCGACGGCCTGTTTCACCTGACTAAGGATTACACCATCGGCGACGAATTTCGCTGGGGTAACTCATTGATAACACTGTTCTTAACCCAGCGAAGTTTATTGCTCGGGATGCCGATCGCGTTGATCGTACTCGGGTTTTTGTGGCGATGTTTTGCGGGCGGGAAGCGTTTTAACGCAGAGGCCGCAAAGAACGCAGAGAAAGACAGGAATTTCGGCCACTTGATCCCGGCGTTTGTTTTGGGCTTGTTAGCCGGACTCTTGCCTTTGATCCATCTGCATTCGCTTGCCGTACTATTTGTCGTGAGCGTATTCGTGCTGGTGATGAATCGAGATAGTTGGCGCCCCGTCGTTGCTTTCGGCATCGGCGTCAGCGTCATCGCGATCCCGGAACTGCTGTGGTCGATGTCGGGGAGTGCGACGCGGGCCAGCGAATTCATCGCGTGGCATTTCGGATTCGATTCGCGTGATACGAACTTTGTTTGGTTCTGGATCAAGAATACCGGGTTGCTGATCCCGCTGATCGCGTTCGGGATCTATTTGAAGTTTCGCCCGCAAAGCTCCGGCGTAAATGAGAAGGCAGTCGAAAGGAAAAAGGCGAAAGTAAAAAGTAAAAAACAGGCAGCATCTTTAGAATCTCCCGACGTGACATCGGCGTTGCTGTTCTTCTACGTGCCGTTCGCTTTTCTGTTCATACTCGCGAACGTTGCGAAGCTGGCTCCGTGGGAATGGGACAACATCAAGGTCCTGATCTATTGGTTTGTCGGCTCGCTGCCGCTTGTTGTCGTCGTGATCGCGTGGATGTGGCGGAAGGACGCGGCGTGGAAGGTTGTCGCCGCTCTGACTGTTTTCGTTCTCACCGCGTCTGGCGGGCTCGATGTTTGGCGCGTACTGTCTGGACAGATCAACTATCAGGTTTTCTCAGCAGATGCGGTTACGCTTGCCGCTCGGATCCGAGCTGTAACTCCACCGCGTTCGATATTTCTTAATGCGCCTACGTATAACACTGCGGTCGTGCTGACAGGGCGGGAATCGCTGATGCGGTATCCGGGGCATTTGTCGTCGCACGGCATAGACTATCGCGGGCGTGAAGATGACGTGAAGAAGATCTATCGGGGCGGGGCTGATGCTATGGGGCTGCTGGAGAAGTACGGTATAGAATACGTAATGATCTCGCCCGAAGAACGCGAAATGAACCCGAACGACGCGTTCTTCTCACGGTTTCCGGTTGTAGCTCAGTCCGGCCAATATCGCGTTTACAAGATCAAATAAAGGATGACGGAAACGCCAGAAACGAAAACCGAAACGTTCGCCCGCTCGCAGACAATGTGGCTGATCTCGAGCGGGCTCGTCACATTCCTCGCAATATTTTTGCGGTTCTATTGGCTCGGCCTAAAGCCGTTTCATCACGACGAAGGCGTGAACGGATGGTTCCTGACCAACCTGTTTCGCGACGGCGTCTATAAGTACGATCCGGCAAATTATCACGGGCCGACGCTGTATTACATCTCGCTCGCATTTGCTGAAGTGTTCGGGCTAGAGACGATTCCGGTCCGTTGGAGCGTTGCGATCTGGGGCGTTCTGATCGTGGTGCTCGCGTTTTATCTGCGTCGATATATTGGTCAGGTCGGAGCCCTTGCCACGGCGGCGTTTCTCGCGATCTCGCCGGGGATGGTCTACATCTCACGATACTTTATCCACGAGATCTTCTTTGTGTTCCTCGCTCTCGGATTCGTACTCGCGGTGTTGATGTTCATGGACCGCGAAAAGGCCGGGGCCGGTGCGATTGCATGGATGGCGTTGGTCCTGATCGTTTGCTGCTCGCCGCCGGCAATGTACCTGCCGCATCGGTTCGCGGAGGACGGGACAGTGCTGTTGTGGGCGATCCGGCTAGGGCTGTTCGGGTTTGCGGGGGCGTTGTCGTTTTTCATTATCAAGCTGCTGCTTGAGTGGCGATCGGGGCGGCCGATCTATTTACTGCTCGCGGCCGCGTCTTTGGCTCTGATGTTTGCGACGAAGGAAACGTCGTTCATCACGCTCGGTACAATGGCGATCGCTTGCGTCTGCATTTGGGGCCGCGAGCGGATCGGCGAGGCTGCGGTAAAGAGCGAATTCCCAACCAAAATACTCGCGGTGACGGCGGCGGGTTCGTTCCTGTTCTCCTTCGCGATCTCACGCCGTTTACCCGAGATCGCGACTGATTTCGGCAAGCGTGCATTCGAGATGACGTCGGCCGGAGCCGCCGATACCTTTACGACGCTCTTCTATTTCTTATTAGCGGTCGTGCCGCCGTTACTGGTTTACCTGGTTTACTCATGGGACAAGAGTGGCGAGACTCGGGTCGAGATTGATTTGATGCTCTCGCTTAGGTCGTTTCGCGAAGCTCTCGGGATCGGGACTGACAAGGTGGTCGCGATCGTCGCGGGCGTGGCCCTGGTGGTCTACCTCATCGTTCTGTTCTACTCGTCGTTCTTCACATACGCCGACGGAGTAAAAGGTTTCTTTGAGGCGTATGCGATCTGGACGAAGACGGGCAGCAAGGACCACACGCAGAACGGCATCTGGGCCTACATCGATTGGGGATTGAAATCGGATGGCCCGATAATGATCCTCTCGCTAATCGGGACGGTCATCGCTGTACTTCGTGGGCGAAATCGGGTAGCGATGTTTGCGGGCCTGTGGGCGATGGGATTGTTTCTCGCATACACGATCATTCCGTATAAGACACCGTGGCTCGCCCTGAGTTTTCTGCTGCCGATGTGCATCGCGGCGGGTTATACGGTCGGCGAGATATTCGAATCGAAGAACAACGCCCTGCAGGGTATCGGGCTGCTGGTGGCAGCGGGTTCGCTGGCGATACTTGCTTATCTGACATACGACCTGAACTTCGTGCGATACGACGACGAAGATGCACCGATGGTCTATGCTCACACGTCGCGAGAGTTTCTAGACATGATCCGCGACATCGAGCGGTTTGCCGATGCGAGCGGTAAGGGCAAGGACACTGCGATCGATATCGTGTCACCGGATTATTGGCCGATGGTCTGGTATATGAAGGACTACAAGAAGGCCATTTTTCACGGGCAACTTACCGACACGAAGCCGCCGCCGGAAATGATAGTCGCGAAGAAAGGCGAGCAGGATGTGGAAGTGATGCGGCGGTATTCGGGTAACTACGATTACTACGCGTCCTATCATCTGCGATCTGGCGTCGATCTCGTTCTGCTTGTCAGGAAAGATCTCTCGCAAGCCCGCTAACCCGAACCCGATGATTTAACCGAAGGCTGCCGGAAACGACGGCCTTTTCTACGGTTCAAAAAGTGTCCCACAGTGTCCCACGCGGGCCGTGGGACAAATAAGTAGTTGTAGGTGCAATAGTTACGAATCATTTCCCGGCCGATTTTCAGCATTTTCGAAAAAAACATCCGAAAATTGTCATATTCCGGTAGGAAGAATTCCGATTTATTCCGAATTCTTCCTACCGATTTAACATGGGTATGAATATTTCAGAATTATTG